>CAYYPB010000146.1:0-6942 GCA_964473405.1 uncultured Planctomycetaceae bacterium | reverse complement strand
GGATAACCCGCGGGAACCGCGTAACCCGCAACATTACGCGTGACGATGCACTAGTCCGCCGGTACGCAGCGACCGTCGGCCCAGCGCCGCAGGGCGGTGATCCTCGGCGACGGTCTCGATGATGGTCTGCTCGATCTGCCGGCGCGTGAGCCCGCTGAGGTTGCGCAGGATCGTCTCGAAGGCCGGCCGGTCGATTTCGATCTCCAGCTTCGCCTTGTCGTTCCGGGAACGCAGGGTTTGGCGGACAATGTGCTCCAACTCGGTTCTTTTGGGAAGATGCACCTCGAAGCGCGTGCTCATCGTCGCGATAACGGGCACCAGAGCGTCGGTGGGATCGACCAGGATGAGCTGACTGTTCGTTCGGCGACATTGCTCGATGAGGTCGCGGAGCATCCGCCGCGTTCGGGCGTCACCGAGATGTTCGGCGAGGTCGAGCATGAGCTGTTCGAGGCGTTCGATGTCCGTCATGGTGGCCGGTCCTCGCTGAATCGGGTCGGTCGTTGTCCGATCCGGGGCAGTACAGCCGCTTGGCCGGATGCATGAAAAGGACGCCGGCCGAGAGCGTTCTCTCGATCCGGCGTCGCGGGTCAGGCATTGATTCGGTGCTGGAAGCGTCCGGTTCGCCCGGGGCTAGCTCTGCGTTTGGCTCTCCGGCTCGCTGCCGTTGTCCTCGACGCCGCCGTTCCATCCATCAGTTGACGGATCAAACGATGGCGTTGCGGTGAACGCGGCCGGCCAATCGGTCTCGTCGCCCACGGGCGCGGCGAGGAAGTCGTTGTCCTGCGTGTCGAAGTTGTCGCATTCTCCGGCGGTAGAGACGGCCTTGTCATCGAGGTTTACGCAGACGTCGGTGAAGTCAACCGTGGTCGTGCCGCCGGCGGACAGACCGGAGATCAGCACGGCACTGCCGCCGCGCAGCCAATGGCTGGAGAACGAATAAGTGTCGAACCCGAACGGCGTATCGGTGAAGTTGGACGTCGATCGGACGGTCTTCTCCACGGCGCCATTCGCGTCCGTGCGGATATCGACGCGCTGATGCCCCATCGACATCGCGTAGTTGGTCCGCACCTGGCCGGAGACGTAGGCCGTGTTCCACTTGTGGTTCGAGTCGGTCCTATCCCAATTGAAGAAGACCTTGAGGTCCGCGTAGGATGCAGCGCGAGCCGCGTTGGGCTTGACGTACATGCTGCCGGCCCCGAAGTTCGCCGTGGTCGGGCGCGTCGCGACGACGGTGCAGAGGAAGCGTTCGTAGCCGTTTCCACGATCGACCCACATCCGCATGGCGACGGGCTCTGTGTCGGCCCGGCCGCTGCCATCGAGGTTGCCGTCGCCATCGATGTCGAAGGCCGCGAAGTCTGCGCGGTAGCTGATCACCTGGCCGTCGACGGTCCGCTGACCGTGGACCTGGGTCTGGCTGGCACTCGTGAAATCGGTGCGGATGGACGCTGCCAGCTTCATGGCTCTGGCGGCGCTGCGGTGAAACGCGTGCAAGATCGCCCCGGTTGCGCGGAGCGTCTTGTCGTAGGCCGCCGTGCCGGTGACTTGGGCGTCGCGTTGAATGCTCTTGTCATTGGAGCCGTCTGAATCCGGCAGTTCGTCGATTTCGAGCGTGACGTCGTCAGGCAAGAACGAGGGGACGGCTGCGCCGCCGCCGCTGCCGCCGAGTCCGGTGAAGGTTCCATCGCACGCCGCCGCGATCAACGCAATACAACTCGCCGCCGCGAGGATCCCAATCTTCTTCTGCATCTTCCCGCCTCCTGTAAGTCCGCTAATGGACACGACACCACAAGTCGTCGCGCAGTCGGGAGGAGCTATCGTCCATTCGCCTGGGCGGTTTTCGTTGCGATTGGTCGGCCAGAGGTTATGGACCCGAAGGCGCAACGCGGACGCGAAGAGTGGGGGCGTGACGGTCGTTGCGGCCCTCATCGGAGGACCGAGGAGGACCGGAAACCTGAGGCAGGAGCACGAGCGGGCGGGCGAAACGGGGCTTCCCGAGGCCAGAGGTTGCAGAAACTTCAGGCCACAGCTTCGATTAAGCTTGACGCCTGGATCTGGGGCCCTTACCCTAGGGGGCTCTGTATCCCTGGGCGTGGTGGTGGTGCTCTCCTGCCCCTTGTGCGGCGGGGGCCTTCGGGCCGATGGCCGCCACCATGACGCCCCGCATCACAGACCGATTAGGGCATCTTCGACCGTCGGGTCTCTTCTCGGCCCGCGCGTGGTTGGCTCCACGGGCCGCTACGGGATGACGGGCATTGCCAGGATGCGCCGAGCCAATGGTGTCAGTTGTCGCGGCCGCGGTGTCGCGTTGTTTGGGAGCGTGAAGACCTTGTCCATCTTGACAAGCCATAGTCAGAGGAAAGCGTGTGACGTCATGAGCGACTCGCCCTTGAGCCGTTTGCGTAACGTCGGGATCTCCGCACACATCGACTCGGGCAAGACCACCTTGACTGAGCGAATCCTGTTCTACGCGGGGCGCATCCATCGAATTCAAGAGGTCCGGGGCGAAGGTGCCACGATGGACCACATGGAGCTCGAAAAGGAACGCGGCATCACCATCACGTCCGCCGCCACGCGCGTGTCCTGGGGTGATTCCGACATCAACATCATCGATACACCCGGGCACGTCGACTTCACGGTCGAAGTCGAGCGTTCGCTGCGCGTCCTCGACGGTGCCGTCATGGTCCTCTGCGGCGTGGCGGGCGTTCAGTCGCAGTCGATCACGGTCGACCGTCAGATGAAACGCTACGGTGTGCCGCGTGTCAGCTTCATCAACAAGCTCGACCGCCCTGGTGCCGACCCGGTCAACGTTATCAAGGGCCTCGAAGAGAAGCTGGGGCTCACCACCATCCAGTTGCAGCTTCCGATCGGCCTCGGTGCCGATCTCGAGGGCATTGTGGACTTGATCCGCATGAAGGCCGTTTACTTCGATGGCGAGTACGGCGAGAAACTTCGCATCGAGGACATTCCCGCGTCGCTCAAGGATGAGGCCGCCGGTGCCAGAACGGGCATGCTGGATGCCTTGTCGCTCTATGACGACGAGCTGCTCGAGATGATGCTCGATGAGAAGGATGTTCCCGAGGAGTTGATCCACACGATCGTCAGACGCGGCACGCTGGCCAACGACTTCACGCCCGTTCTCATGGGGTCGGCCTACAAGAACAAGGGCGTACAGCTCTTGCTGGATGCGATCATCCGCTATCTGCCGTCGCCCCTGGACCGTGAGATCTTCGCGTTGGACCTGGCCAACGAAGAGGCGGAAACGCTCCTCGAAACGACCCCCGATGTTCCGCTCGTCGCGCTGGCCTTCAAGCTCGTCGACGAGACCTTCGGCCAGTTGACCTACATGCGTGTCTATCAAGGCAAGATGACGCGCGGCGATCGATACCTCAACTCGCGCGTCGGAAAGCCGCAGCGATTCGGCCGGATTCTCCGCATGCACGCCGACGACCGCGAGGAACTCGACTCCGCCGGGCCGGGCGACATTGTTGCCATCGTCGGCCTCGACTGCGTGTCGGGTGACACGTTCTGCGGTGACGGCGCAAAGTACACGATGGAGTCCATGTACGTCATGGACCCTGTCATTTCGTTGGCCATCGCTCCTGCGAAGACGACGGACCGCGACAAAATGGCCAAGGCCCTCAACCGCTTCTCCAAGGAAGATCCGACCTTCCACTTGTCGAGCGACGAGGAGACAGGCCAGACGATCATCTCCGGCATGGGCGAGTTGCACCTCGATGTCTATTGCGAGCGGATCCGCCGCGAGTACAAGTGCCAGATCGAAGTGGGCACGCCCCGCGTCAGCTATCGCGAGGCACCGTCCCGGGCCGTCGACTACAATCACAAGCACAAGAAGCAGACCGGTGGATCGGGACAGTATGCCCATGTCGTCGGCCGGCTCGAGCCGCTGCCCAAGGATGCCGAGGAGCCGTACGAGTTCGAGAACAAGGTCTTCGGCGGTCGCATTCCGACGGAGTTCATCCCGTCTGTGGACAAGGGCTTCCGCTCGGTGATGGTCAAGGGCCCGTTGGCAGGCTATGAGATCATCGGTGTCAAGATGGTCCTCGATGACGGATCCAGCCACGCGGTCGACTCGTCGGACATGGCCTTCCAGATTTGCGGTCGAGACGCCTTCAAGCAGGCGTTCATGGCCAGCAGGCCGGTCTTGCTGGAGCCGATGATGAAGGTCACGGTCGAGACGCCTTCGGAGTTCCAAGGCTCGATCATCGGCGACCTAGCCTCGCGGCGCGGTATGATCCAGACGACCGAGATCACCGGTCCGCTCACCGTCGTCGAGGCGCATGTGCCGCTTGCTCGGATGTTCGGATACGCGACCGAGGTTCGCTCGATGTCGCAGGGCAAGGCGTCGTTTACGATGGAGTTCGAGAGCTATCAGCGCGTGCCCAAGACCGTCCAGGAGGAAGTGGTCAAGGCTGCCCAAGAAGCCTCCAGCAAGAAGTAGGACTCCGTAGCGTCCGGGCCCCGAGTCGGACGACCATCCAAACACCAAGAGGGAACACGACCGTGCACGAACGATTCAGCGAACGATCACGACGGGCCATGGCGCTGGCGAATCAGGAAGCGATCAGGCTGCATCACGACTATCTAGCGCCTGTTCATATCCTCCTGGGCATTCTGTCCGTCGGATCGAGTGTGGCCACTCTGGTCCTGCGGAATCTTGATATCGATATCGATACCCTCCGCAGCGACGTGGGCAAGCTCGTCAGGCCGGGTGACAAAGATCTGCACCAGACCAAGATGGCCCAGCGTTCCGACACGCGTCAGGCGATCCAGTTTGCCATCGACGAGGCCCGCAAGTTGGGTCACAAGTACGTCGGGACGGAGCATCTCCTCCTGGGCGTGCTGCGCGAGGGAAGCAACATCCCCGCTCGCCTCCTCGCCGAACGCGGCGTCCAGGTCGAAGGCCTGCGAGAGGAGGTTCTCAAGCTGCTCGGTTCGAGTACGCACGAGGATCACGTCAACGCCGGCCAGGGTAACGAACCGCACGAGTGGCTCCACCAGCAGGAACTGTCCAAGGCCTTCCGCTCGCCGCGATTCTGGCACCGCCTCGTCCTCGCCGTCGATTCGGCCAACCGTCTCGGCCACGGCGAGATTTCGGACGAGCATCTCTTGCTCGCTCTGCTCCGGGAACCGGATAGCTTCGTCGGACAGATGCTCGCCGAGAAGGGCGTCACGCTCGACTGGGCTCGCGAGCGAATCACTCGATCCGCAGCTCTGTAACTTCTGCTGAAGAGCGGCCGGGGGCGTACATGCGATACACACGCAACCCCGCTGCTTCGAGGGCCGGTCGGCGCCGTTCCCATATCTCCGACTCATACATCCACGAACTGATGACGACCGATCGCGCGCCCGATTCGTGGGCCGTGTCGGATCGGAAGATGGGCCAACCCCACAGGTGGCCACCGAGACGCGTGTCGTCGTCGTCGATCACGCCGGCGATTTCGACGGGCGAGTCGGCCCAAACGGCCGCCAGCGTATATGTGTGTGTGCCCGCTCCATAGATGAGGACCGGCCCTCCGTTGCGCTCGGCGATGTGTTGGAGCAGTTCGGCGGCCCGTTCAGCGGCGTCGGACGGTACGGCGCTCGTTCCGACTGCCCCCGGCGCGTTCATCCGAAGCGACCGATCCACCGGCCAGGGGCGGGCCGGTGCCGCGGCAGCGCCGTCCAGAATGCTCAGCGCTCTTTCGAAGTACCCGGCGTAGCCACATGTCGCCTCGATCGCAGTCCGGGCCTCGGCGCCGAGCCGCACCACGCGGTCCGCGTTGGCATTCAACGCCTGGACGTGATCGGCCATCGTCTCGATGTCGCCCACGGGGAATGTCAGGCCGTTGTGACCGTCCTGGATGATGTCCGCGACGCCGCTCTCCACGCGGCTGACGACCGGGACGCAGCCGCAGGCCATCGATTCGATCATCGAGATGCTGAACCCTTCTCGGCACGAGGTGAGCAACGCCAGGTCCGCCCACGTCCAAACGCGCGGCATCTCGTCGTGTCGAACGGGCGCATCGAGCCACATGCGATTGACGGGATCGACGAACTCTCCCGCCAGGCCGTCTATTCGCTTGCGGAGTTCCGCGGCCTGTGGACCGTCCCCTACGAGGCGAAGCGCGAACTGCACGCCACGCCGGTCCAGAAGCTTCGCCAACGTGAGAAGATCGAAGATGCGTTTGGCACCTTGCTCGATACGCCCCGCGTACACGAGCTGTAGGGGGCGATCCGCGATCCGCGAGCGCGATACTGTCGCCGGCATGTGGACGCCGTAGGGCAGGCGTTCGATGGCGTTGGTTCGACCGGTTGCCCGCCGAGCCAACTCGTCGCGGCACCGGCGGCTGACGGCGACGAAGCGATGGATGATCGGTTCGTAATAGGCTAGCGTCTCATAGTCGTAGGGGTTGTCGGAATGGAGCCACCCGACGATGCGAAGGCGATCGGGCGAGACGAGTGCGAGCGCCGCGGCGATGGCGTAGTTCTCGACGAGGGTGAATGGCAAGAGGACCGTCGGTAGCAAGTCGCGATAGATGCCCAGGCACTCCCGCCAGGAGCCAGCGTTCTCCATGCCAGGGGCGCGAATCACATTGAGCCCGGCCTGCGCGGGCACGCGGAGCGTTTCTTCTTCCCGAGCGACGTCCCCCGTGTCGTGTACGACGAGGCGAACCTCGAGGCCCGAGCGAGCCAGCGCCGAGGCCAGTTGGGTGCCCCAGGTGGAAACGCCGCTTACTCTCAGGCCATGCGGCAGCGAGATTGTCACGGGCCAAGGGTCCATCGGCGAAATCCTCTATACGCTCGTCCGGGCCGATGAGACGCCAGTATGACAGCGTTAGGTCACCATCGGGTGAAGAGCCGCGGGCTCCAGCCCGCGCGGTCGTACGGCGCAGAGCGGCTCCCTTACAGGGAAGGGCCGCGTCCCGGCTCGCCGGGAAATCC
>CAYYPB010000145.1:5516-6985 GCA_964473405.1 uncultured Planctomycetaceae bacterium | reverse complement strand
TTCCAACTCCTGCGGCTCGTCGGCGAAGGGGAAGCAGTATTCGATGTCGGTGCAGACCTTGCTGTAGTGGGCCAGCTCGTCGGCCGTCTGCTCTCGCGGGATGAGGTTGTCGCCGGCGAGGCCGAGATCGGTGTACCACTTGAGCCGGGCGTCGCGCCAGTACTCCCACCACATCATCGCGTCGTCTTCGGCGCAGAAGAACTCGATCTCCATCTGCTCGAACTCGCGCGAGCGGAAGGTGTAATTCCGCGGATTGATCTCGTTGCGAAATGCCTTACCAATCTGAGCAATACCAAACGGCAGCTTGAGCCGCGTGCTGTCCATGACGTTCTTGTAATCAGCGAAGATGCCCTGGGCCGTTTCGGGGCGGAGGTAGACTTTGTTTGCCTCGTCACGCACGGCCCCAGCGTGCGACTCGAACATCAGGTTGAAGTCTCGCGGCTCCGTCAGGGCCCCCTTGGCATCGCAGACCGGACAACCGATGACCTGCAAGTGCTGGGAGATGTTCTTGATCGACTTGAACTCGACGACGTAGTGTTTGCTTGCTTGTGTGCTAATGACAAGATCGGCACGACTGCCCTCTTGGGTCTGCCATTCAGCCACTTGCGAAGAGCGCTTGAACTCCTTCAGCTTCAGGAGCTTGCGTGCGGCGTTCTCTTCGTCGACAGCGCAGACGATCGGAGCAGTCGCCTGCTCTGTGGCGATCTGCACTGCGCTGCGGTGGGCCTGAGTCAACTCGGCCGGGCCGTCAGATCCGCTCTCAGCCACCCAGCCTCCGATGATCTGATCTGCACGCAGGCGTGCGTTGCATTCCCTGCAGTCCATCTTCGGATCACTGAACCCACCGACATGGCCCGACGCTTCCCAGACCTTGGGGTTCATGATGATCGAGGCGTCGAGGCCGACCATCTTGAGCTCTTTGCCGTCGGGGCCGGTGGGCGGATTGGTGACCATGTCGTGCCACCAGGCGTCCTTGATGTTCCGCTTCAGCTCGACGCCGAGCGGGCCGTAGTCCCAGAAGCCGCCGATGCCGCCGTAGATTTCGCTGGATTGGAAGATGAAGCCCCGGCGCTTGCACAGGGAGACGATGCTTTCCATCTGCTTCGTTGATTTCGCCATCTGCTCGGTGTTTCCTTCTCGTATCTGCTCAGTGTTTCCTCAGTCGAAGAGCCGGGCATCTTGCCACACGCCCCGGTGCGCCGAAAGCTCCGTAGTGCATGCGCAGTCAGCCACGGAGTGGCGAAAGTCTGTAGCCCACGGCGCAAGCCGTGGGAATCAGGGTACGCCACAGGCTCCTAGCCCCGGAGGGGCGAAAGAGGTGCCCCGGCGCAGCTTCCGCCTCGTTGGATGCGATGATCGGGCCGTCCTGCGCGTGCATCATCGCCTCCCCCACGTCCAGAGGACATGGGCCACCCGTGCATCATCGCCTCCCCCACGTCCAGAGGACATGGGCCACCCGTGCATCATCG
>CAYYPB010000145.1:0-5416 GCA_964473405.1 uncultured Planctomycetaceae bacterium | reverse complement strand
TCGCCTCCCCCACGTCCAGAGGACATGGGCCACCCGTGCATCATCGCCTCCCCCATGTCCAAAGGACATGGGCCACCCTGCTGTCATCGTCTCCGCCGTAGCCAGAGGACGCGGGCCACCCGGTCGTGTTTCCTTTCGAGGCGCGTGAGGCGTGGAGGCCCCGCGGCCGTTGTCCGCCTTCACCACCCCATCCTCATCGGCACAAACCGCCCATTCCCTCACGAGTGGGCCAAGGTTTGTAATTCATTGCCATACAACAACTTACAGTGTCCGAGAATCCTCGCGGCCTCATTCGCATCGCGGTCCGCTCCTTGCCCCCATTATTCGCGAGCGATGGGAGCAAACACACACCCGATCCGGACGGAGCATCGGCGTGAGAGCGGGGGAACTGGCGATGATTGCTACAACAGTGGACATCCTGGTCGATTTTCTTCGTCCGCGGGCGAAGATCTTGTTGTTGGCGTTTTTCACCTACCTGGCGCTTTGCTAGGCTGGCGCCAAACGGCAAGCCGGTTCTTGGCGTTGCCGCCGCACCCCGCGTTCTCGACATCTACCCGCGCTTCAACCTATCTGACTCGTGTTCCGGCGTTCACTGCCCGTTTGCTATTTCCTTTCTGACGGGGGCGGCATCCGTGCAGGTCCGGCAGCGTCCGATGATCTGGAACCGATGCCCCTGCACCTCGAAGCGGTGATCCGCCGCGACCTGTTCGGTCAACCTCAACACCTCGCTCGCATCGAACTCGATGATCCGCCCACAGCGGCGGCAGACCATGTGATCGTGCGGCGCTTCGCCGAAGCTATGTTCATAATGCACCTGCTTGTTGCTGAAGTGGATCTCGGTGACGATGCCGCACTCGACTAGCAGCTTCAGCGTGCGATAGACCGTGGCCTTGCCGACGCGATTGTCGTCCTCCCACATGAGCCGCAGGAGTTCCTCGGCCTCGAAGTGCTCGTCGGTCCGCATGACGGCGCGGACGATCTTCCGCCGCTCGCCGGTGTACTTCAGCCCCTGGCCGCGAAGGAACTCGCGGAAGGTGCGTTCGGCGGTCTGGATCGTGCTGTCGGCGACCGTTCGGGTCACGCGGGGGCCTCCCTCTGAAAAGCGGACTCTAAGGGCAGCAGCGGCCTGTCGGCAAGCGGCCCGGCATGGGGAGGCGGTTTGAGGTGAGTCGGGCGGGTGCGTTAGAATGGGTGGCGAGCCCCGCACCCGATCCCAACGGTTCGCAGACACCACGGTTCGCCGACGCTACGATTCCGCGAGATGAGTGACGATTCACCGATGCCCCCTGACGACCCCATCGAACGCCAGCCACCCCACGACCGGCGGCATTTCTTCCGATCGAGTTTGGCGAGGTTGCTAGGACCAGCGGTGGAGTATGTCGAGAAGCGGCTGCCGATCAAGACTCCGGTGACGGCCACCGTCCTGCGGCCACCGGGGGCCTTGCCGGAAGACGAGTTTCTCGATACCTGCTTCCGCTGCGGAAGCTGTGCCGACCGCTGCCCGGCCCACGCGATCCAACGGCTGGAGAGCAGCAACGAGCAGTTGACGGGCACGCCGTATCTGCTGCTGGACGAGAAGGCGTGCGTCGTCTGCGAAGACCTGGCGTGCATGAGGTTCTGTCCGAGTCGGGCCCTGCGTCTGGTGGATCGCGCCGCGATTCGCATCGGATTGGCCGAGGTCGACCACGCGAGTTGCAAGCGCTCGCGCGACGACGACTGTTCGATCTGCGTGGACGAGTGTCCCATCGGCGAGACGGCGATCGGCATCGATGCCGACGGTCGCGTGGCGGTCATCGATCCGCGCGAGTCGGGCGCCGGCTGCGTGGGGTGCGGCGTTTGCCAAGAGAAGTGCCCCGTGCGTCCGGTCCGGGCGATTCGCGTGTTCACCTATTGAGGGGAGTTCGGCTCCGCACAAAGCCGTCGATGGCATCGGCGGGGTGATGCGCGGATGGCGCTATCGCTTCCGCGTGGCGTCTTCGAGTTGCTTCTGTAGCGTCTTGTAGTTGCGGTGCATCTCTCGCTTTGGATCGCAGACACAGATCTCGTCGAGCGCCTGTTTGGCCTCGGCGAGCCGGCCCTCATTGATCGCCGTGCGAGCCTTGATTTCCAGTGCTCTGATCTGATCGCTCTTCTTGGTCTTCTGGCTGGTCTCGTCCTTCATATAGCCCGTGATCGCTTTGACGGCGAGGACGCTGCCGTAGGCACCGCCGGCGAACACGGCGGCGATGATCAGGTACCTAGCCAGCAACGTGCCGAACACCGTGGCCCCAGCGTCGGCGGCCTTGTCGACGACCGTCACTTTCTTCTTGACTTCCTTTTCCTGCAGCTCGCCTTTCTTGGCTTGCTTCTTGCCGTCGGCGGTGGTGCGCCCGGTGATCTGATCGTAGCTGGCGATCAGCTTGTTCTTCTCCTCGCGGAAGGCGGCGTCGGCCTCGGCAGTGGCGGCCTTGCGCTCTTGGGCTTCCTCGAACTTGAGTATCGCGGCCTCCTCGTTGATGACCGGTCGACCGGCCTTGCCCGAGCCTGCCGCCTTCTTGTCGCCCGGCACGCGCAGAGGATCCTTGCAGCCAGGACAGCGAACGCGTTTGCCCGCCATGGTGTCCTTGGCCTTGAATCGCTTTCCGCACTTGCAACTGACGACGATCGACATTCTACGCTAGTCCTTTGCGAGGAGACTCACGGCCCGGCTCGCCGCGCCGGTTGGCCCCCCGTGCCGATAGATTATTCCGGGCCGAGGCGACCGAGGCAAGATGGGCCGCCGATGCCCAGTCTAATCGAGTTCGCGAGGCGGTGGCGAGCGACGGCCCGGCGCGCTGGGCACCCACCCTGAGAATCGTCGCGGCCGACCCGGGACATCAGCTATTTTGGCCCGGCAGGGCGGGTTGCTTGACCCTTCGGACGTAGGCCGTACCATCGTTTTCCATGCGATGCATCGCCCGAAAACAAGCCAGTGCGAGCCCATTCCGTTCCGCGGGCGGGCCGCGCTGCCGGCGTGGGATGACGATCATCGAGACCGCCGTGACCATCTTCCTCCTCAGCGTGGGGCTCTTCCTCCTGGCAGGCTGGACGGGCATGCTCCGGGCCGAGGCCAAACGCGACTTGGCCGTCCGCATGTTGTCGGACCTGGACCAGGCGTTGGCCAGATATCGGCGGGCGAGCGGCTCCTATCCACTGCGACGGGGGCCGGACTCGGACATCCCCGCCGTCGTCGATCTGCTGGATCACGACAAGACGCGGCCCATTCTCGAGGCGTTTCCGTCGACGCTCTGGCGGGGGCCGGACCGATACCGGCTGGTCGATCCCTGGGGGACGCCGCTTCGCTACTATCCACCGGACTCGGACGATCCGAAGGTTCTGGCGAACGCGAAGAGACCGTTGTTCGAGTCCGCCGGTCCCGATCAGGATTTTGGCGACGAGCTCGTCGTGGCGATCGGTGACAATCTGCGGAGCGACGACGCCGGCACGGACGGCCTTCGGCTGCACGATGTCTTGCGAGAGGCGATGACCGAGGCGGAGGACGCCGATGACGCGGAAGGGGGCGACGAGGATCGAGCAGCGTCGCCAGACGACAGGCCAGAGAAGACAAGCGAGCAGGAACAACGACGTGGCGAAGAAAGCAATCAGTGACATCGACGTCCAGGGTCAACGCGTTCTGATGCGTGTGGATTTCAACGTTCCGTTGGAAGCAGGGCGGATCACGGATGACGGTCGCGTCGTCAAGGCGCTCGAGTCCATTCGTTCGGTCATCGACCGCGGCGGCAGGCTCGTCTTGATGAGCCACCTGGGTCGGCCCAAGGGCGAGGTGAAGCCCGAGTTCAGCCTGCGGCCTGTCGCCGAGCATTTGGGCAAGTTGCTCGACCAGCCGGTCGCCTTCGCGGAGGACTGCATCGGTCCGACGGCCGACGCGGCCGTGGCGGCGGTAGCGCCGGGTGAGGTGTTGCTACTGGAGAATCTGCGATTCCACGCCGCCGAAAATCTCATCGACAAGGCCAAGAAGAACCCCGACAAGAAGCCCACGGCCGAGCAACGAACGGCGATTGACGCCTTTGCCGCGGCCCTGACCTCCCATGCCGATCTCTACTGCAACAACGCCTTCGGCACCTGCCATCGCCTTCATGCCAGCATGTACGACGTTCCTCAACGGCTCGGCTCGGGGCGCCGCGTTTGTGGTCATCTCGTGCAGAAGGAGCTGACGTTCCTCGGTGGCGCGTTGGCCGCGGCGGACCGTCCGTTCGTCGCCATCCTGGGCGGAGCCAAGGTCAGCGACAAGATCGGCGTCATCGAGAGCCTGCTGCCGAAGGTCGACAAGATTCTCATCGGCGGGGCCATGACCTACACGTTCCAGGCCGCCCAAGGTGTCGAGGTCGGCGGCAGCCTTTGCGAACGCGATCGGATCGAACTCGCCTCGGCGCTGCTCGAGAAGGCCCAAGGCCGCCTGGTCTTGCCGACCGACAGCCGGTGCGCGAGCGCGCTGGTGGAGGACATCGAAACCACCGTCCTGACGGGCGACATCCCGCCGGAACTCAAGGGCTTCGACATCGGCCCCGACACGATCAAGTTGTTTTCGCAGACCATCGCGGAGGCCAAGACAGTCGTTTGGAATGGTCCGATGGGCGTCTTCGAGACGCCGCCGTTCGACAAGGGTACGCTGGCCGTTGCGTTGGCGCTGTCGGAGGCCACGCGGCACGGGGCAACGACGATCATCGGCGGAGGGGATTCAGCCGCTGCCGTCGAGGCCGCCGGCCTGGCCGATCAGATGACCCACATCTCCACCGGCGGCGGCGCCAGCCTGGAGTTCCTCGAAGGCAAACCCTTCGAGACGATCAACATCCTGGACGACGCATAATCGCATGGCCAAGCTGATTCTCATTCGAGCGGCCGAGACCGACTGGCAGGCGCAGGGGCGACTGGCGGGCGATACCGATCTGCACCTGAACGAGGTCGGACATCGTCAGGCCGCCGCAGCCGCGGATGCCGTGGCGGGCCTCGCGCCCCAGTCGATTTGTTGTGGGCCCGATCAGGCGACGCAGCAGACGGCGACGATCATCGCCGACGAGCTGCAACTGAAGGTCAATCGCGTCGACGATCTACGCGAGATGGACCTCGGGCTGTGGGAGGGCTTGACAGTCGAGTCGTTTCGGGAACGCTTCGCCAAGGTCTATCGGCAGTGGCGCAGCGATCCGCTGTCCGTCGAGCCGCCGGACGGCGAGTCCGTGTCGTGTGTTTCCGAGCGTCTGGAGAAGCGGATCGAGAAGATCCTCGCACGCCATCGGGACGAGTCCATCGTCTTGGTTCTCGGACGTTTCGCCTACGCCGCCGCTCGGTGCCGGCTTGGCGACGGTGCTTTCACACACTTCTTGGACTACGTCGAAGCGGGAGAGGCGTGGAACGCGGTCGGAGACGCACGACGGCGTGC
>CAYYPB010000144.1:0-6992 GCA_964473405.1 uncultured Planctomycetaceae bacterium | reverse complement strand
CCCCTCCGGCCCGCCGCGCCGCCCCCCACTCCCCCGTTCTGGCCCCCGTCCGCGACCACGCCCGCCGCCCCCCCCACGCCCCCGAAGAGAACGACCCCGCCGATCTGCCGGACCGCGTTGAATACCGCGACGGCCTCGTGCCCGTGAATCTTGTTCAGGAACCACTGCGGATAGTACAAGAGGAACTGCCACGTCACGCCGGCGAGGGTCGTCCAGATGCTGAACCGAAGGAGTTTTCTCGACAGCCCCGTTTCCTCGAGCAAACTCGATTGTCCCGGCCACGATCCGATCGCCGCAAACAGACGGGGGCCGAAGTAGAGTATCGGCAGGGCGAGCGAGATGCCGTAGATCGCCGTCAACGAGAAGGCACTCAGGTGCTTGGTAACGATCACGATCAAACTGCCCGCCAAGAAGAAAAGACCGTGAGACAGCTCGAGCCACGAAAGGGCCCGAAACATCCGCAACCCCTTCACGACGGCCAGCAGATAGAAATAGACAATGAGCAAAACAATGACGACGCCGGAGAGCCTCGCCAGTTGCGGTGCTTCACCGCTGAACTCGGCCCGTAGCGCTTCGTCAGACATCACTTGGGCATAGAAAAACTCACCCAACGCCGGGGCAAACAGGAAAATCAGTACGGCACTCACGCCGGTCACCACCAACAGCAGACCAACTGACCGCTTGGCGAACGCCCACATCTCACCGCGATGCTCGTACTGTGGCACGTATCGGGAAATCGCCTCGTTCAGGCCGAGACTGCACAGGGGAGTAAGTACGTTGACGACGAGTAGAATCATCGCCAGCAGCCCGAACTGCTGTGTACTCATGAACCACGTCAGCAGGAGAATCCGGCCGAAGTTCAGCAGCCGAAACGCCACCGTGGCGGGAAGGTACGTTCCCATCGATTGTGAAAGTGGGGTACTGAGGAAGATTCCGTCAGGCACTGAGAGATCAGGCTTCGCTGCACTCATCGACCGCCGCCGTTCGGCATGCCCCCCACAGCGTCGCCAACAACCGGCTTGCCGATCGGCGTCCCCCCTCCAGAACCGCCACGAGTCGGCTTTCTGTTTCGCATCCCGCCTCCAGCGCCGCCACGAATCGGCTTGCCGTTTGGTGTAAGCCTGAAACCGGCCATCGCTCGAATCGGTTTCGCCCCCAGAAGAATATCGAGTGCGACAGGAACGGCACTGAGCCCGAAGAACAGGCTGTTGGCGAATGGATTGTCACTGGTTTCGCGGAACGTGCCGTCCACGAAGTACGCCGCCGTCAGAATCCAATAGAGCACGAGCAGATCGCGGCTGACGAACCCAGGTCCGCCGGGCGGAATCTTGCGATAGAGACGCACGCTGTAGCGAAGCAGAACGATGACCATCGCCAGATACAACCCGAGGCCAACGAGACCTGTCTCAGCCGCGATGCTCAACAGGTTGTTATGTTCCAGCGCCGTCGATCCGAAGGCATAGAACGGACTCGCCGGGTCGCGGGCATAGCTCGGCGCGAAGTCGCGAAAGTGCCCGAACCCGACGCCGAATAGCGGATGCTCCTTGACGATCTCCGCACTCATCTGTGCCAGGCCGATGCGCAGGAGAATCGGTTCGGTATCCGTCATGCCGCCGCGTTCGCGGTCGTCCGACATGAAGTTGTTCATATTCAACAAGACGACTACTAAGGCCGCGGCCGAAAACACGCAGACCGAGACGACCCGGCTGATCCGCCGTCGGGAGTACGCCGCCCACACGAGGCCGCAAACCACGAACGACAGCCACACCGATCGCGTCTTCGTCCAGAAGATCACGGGGATCATCGCGGCGTTGAGTGTGTAGAGGAACCACCGCGCGTGAACGATGTTCCGCGCCAGCACGAGGTTGTTGAAGAAGCAATACGTCAGCGCGAGACCCATCGCCGCCGACATCACGAACGGCCCGCGAACGCGGCCCCAGTGAATCCCCACGCTCGGATCGTTGATGAACTCGGGCCAGATCAGCGCCGTCACGCTCCACTGCTCGGCCCATCCCGTCACGGTCAGATAAACCGACAGGCCCGCGAAGAAGATCGCCAGCCGCTTGAAATCGCGGTCGCAATGAAACGCATGGAGGATCAAGTAGAACACGACGAACGGGAAAACGTAACCGCCGATCAAGCGATAGTGAACCGACACCTCCGACCGCGTATCGAACCCGCTGACTGCCGCCGACAATGAAAAATAGACAACGAGCGCGAGAATCAAACCATTGATCGGCCAAGCGTGACGCAGCCGCATGCGCCCCACGGCGACCATCCCGACCAATAGCGCGACCAATGTGACGAGCCCGATGCGGGGCACGGTCAACGAGAAGAAGAACGGAATCTGCTGCCGCCAGAACTCCTCGTGCAGCACGATCAACGCCACAAACCAAACGCACACGGCTAGGAGCAGATCACCCTTGAGGACGAACAGCGCGAACGCCGTCGCCGCGCCGAGACCCAGCCAACCGATCAGAACCCATCGAGCTTCGATCGATGTGTAGGTCGCCAACGCCAGTGCGCCGAGTAGAGTCGCGATGAGCATCGCGCCAGCGAGCAGAGGAAGTCGTTGGCTCGTCGTCGTTATCACGTTGGCGATCTCCCCGGCAGCCGCAGCACGCATGAGCCCGCGCGGCGAACCGTGCCGCCCGCGGCAAACCGCATCTCGCGGGACGACGAGCGCCGCTCGGCCGAAACCCCAGACTCTGGAGAATGGGCGCGACTCATCAGGTCATGCGGTACAACAAGCCCGGAACGGGATCAGACCGTTGATTCAAGACGAGTCCCAGGCAAACCGCCCCGACGAGTTCCAGCCGCTTCTTCACTTCAGCGGCCGTCTCGCGCGGTGTTCCGCCGCCACTGACGACCAACAGGACGCCGTCCACCAACCGACCGATCACCTGAGCGTCGGGATGACAATCCGCCGAGGAAACATCGAGAATGACGTGGTCGTACCGCTCGCGCAGCCGGACCAACATCGCCTGCATCTGCCGACTCCTGATGAGCCCCAGCGGATGATCCGACTCACCGCCGGCCGGCAGCACATGCAGCACGTTGCCGTTATCGAGACGAACCGCCTGCATCGCATCTTCGAGCGAAACCGAACCCCCGAGCACATCCTTCATGCCCGGCTCGGCCTTGATGCCCATCACATCCGCGATGCCGCTGCGGCGTAAGTTCAGATCCACCAGGGCAATCTGGAGTTCCTTGTCCGACCCGGCCCCGAGCAATGCCAGCGAGGTCGCAATCTGCGTCGCCCCGTCGCCGCGCCGAACCGATGCCACCGCCACCACGCGCGGCGAAGTATGCTCCGCCGAAAAGAAGACATTGCCCCAAAGCTGACTCAACTCGCCCTCGGACTTGCCCCGAACGCAAACCGAAACGGATGCACTCGCCTTGCCAGGCGACGCGCCGTCGTCGGGGGGCCAAACCGCCGCAGCGTCGGAAGATGGGCCTCCGTCGTCCACACAGACCGGCTCGGTATCGTCCATGATGTTCGCCTCAGCAGCGAGGCCGGAAAGCGCTTCGCCTGACTCATCATCCGCGCCGGACGCCGGAGCCGTACCCGCCACCATGGCTTCGACCTTCTCCGCCGCCGTTTCGGAAGACTCTCCGGAAACATCCAACTCGATCTCGTCGTCGCTTCCAGCTGCATCCAACTTGTCCAACTCCGGGGCCGGATCGGGCGTTGCGAGGTCAGTCAGCCCACTGCCGTCATCGAGGTCCGCCGCGCTCAACTCGACCGCATCGGCCAAGGGCGCAGGCGTCTCCTCCGCCTGATCATTCAACTGGCGGATCTCCCCGATCGCCTCGTCGAGATCGTGCGTATCGGCAGCCCAATCCTCATCCGACGCCGCACCGGGATCGACTTCGGCCGAGGACTCCTCCGAAGCATCCGCGTCGTCGTCGGCAGGCGGCCAAATCTGCTCCGGCTCCGGAGGGCCCGAAGCCGCCGACTCGTCGTCGGGAGGATCGAAGAATGCTTCCCGATCTGGATTATCCGGAGTTTCCGGCACGCAAATCACTCCAACAGGCCCAAGGGGGCCGTATCCACCACGTTCTAAGCATTATCGGCAGCAAGGCCGGGTGAGATTCGCATAAGTCCTTGATAGATCAAAGACTCACACGATTTCTACGCCGAGACAACCAACCGCCGACCCCGCTTCTTCACCGAACCCAGGACAGGCAGACCCAGGTACCGCTCTGCCTCGATCGACGACCGCAACGTGTGGTCGAAATGATCCAGGAAGAACACGAACGCGATCGCCAACAGCGAACTCACGAGAAACGCCACGATCGTGAACAGCAGCGTCTTGGGGCTCAGCGGCCGCGTCGAGTCCGGTGTCGATGCCGCATTCAACCTGCTGATCGTCACCGCCTCCCGTGCCCGTGTGCTGTTGGAGATCGCATCGATCCGCTGCCGCTGCAGATCTGCCAGGTGGCCTTCAGCCACTTGGAAGTCGTTCTTGATCTGCGCGTAGGTCACGAGCTTCTTGTGGATGTCGTTCTGCCGCTTCTCGTTTTCCGCTAGGAGCCCGTTATTCGCGATGACCTGCTTCTCGCGTGCTTTGACGCTCTCGGCAAGGCCCTGAGCCTGCGATGCAATGATGGCGAGCAGCCGGCGTTTCGCCGTGTCTAACTCGTCGACCATGTACTTCACATCCCGACTCGCATCCTGGAACTGAGCCTTGAGGTTCGCCAGCTTGGCCTCGAGCTTCGCCAGGTTCTTCGTCAGCTCGACAAAAACGACGTTCCCATCGAGGAAGCTGACCGGCACAGATGCGATCGCCGAGACGACCTCTTCTTCACTCATCCCGTCGATGCCGCCGGCACTGAACGCCGCTTCCGGCAGAACTTCCATCAAGACCAGATGCACCGCCTTGTCCCGCTCGAGTTCTAATCGCAGCGACGCCGTGTTTTCCCGTATCTTGCTAAGGAATATCTGGACACCATGCTCCGTGCCGCTCTTGAGCAATTGCTCCAGAACGCCAATGTCGCCGGGGTTGGCGTCGATGAAATCCTGGTAGGACTTCTCGATGTCGGCCAGAACCTCTTTCTCGTACCGCTTAATCACATCGTCCAGGACGCGAATCGACGGCGCGGTCAGCTCCTCTTGAATCGACTGATAGCGAACCATGTACATGTCAGCCAGTAGTTCGGCCGCGTACTTCGCATTCATGTGCCCCGAATCATCGCCGCGTTCGGCCGGCCGATCCACGATCAGCGTGAACGACTCGGTCATCGCCACCTGCTCGCCGCCTGGCGTCTCCAGCTCGACGGACTTGCGAAACTTCTCGAACGCCTGTTGTTCCGAAGTCAAGAGATGCTGCACCTTCGCGTCGGCGTTGCCGCCCGGGCTGAAGAACTGATCGACCCTGGAGCGCCCGCCGCCGCCGGCGCGAACCGTCTTGCCGATCGGTGCCCACCGCTCTCGAAGAACCTTGTCCTCCGAGATCACCTTGGCGCGGGCCAGGACGAGGTCCGACATCACGATCTGCTGCTGCGCCTTGACGAAGACCTCCAGCGCACGCTCTCCGCCGTCGGTGCTGATGGGGCTCTTGTTCATGGGCCGCTTGAAAATGAGGCTCACGCGGCTGCGGTACTTGCGAGGCGCGAAGCGGTCGCAATAGAACCAAGTGCCCGCCGTCCCAACCACGACGATCAGGAGCAGCATGAACCAGTGCTGAAAGAGAATGCGAGCAATCTCTCGCAACGAACGTGTCCCGTACGATTCATTCATGACATCTCACCGCCATTGCCGCCAACCATCTCGCCACTATTCCAACCGCTCGTATCGCCTATCAATGTCCGCGGCAGGCCTGCCGTGGGCCTACGGTCCAATCGTCGAGTTGATCGCCGGGGGCCCGAAGTTCCGATTCTTGATCGCCGTCTCGGCGTTGTGCAACTGATACCCGAAGTTCAAGCCGACGTTCCCGCTGTAGGGGAACACGGCCCGAATACCGTTTGTGAACACCATGTCGATCCAGTCGTTCGTCTGTGCCAAGAGCGTCGTCGGAACAAAGATGATGTCGCCGTCCTCGAGATAGGGATCGTGTCGATACACGCCGCCGTTCGGCACGAGCCCGTCGGGCGTCGGCTTCTGGGTCGTGAGCATCGATGACATGTCAAACACGATCGCCTGCGGAATCGGCAGATGCTTCCGCCGGACCAGCAGGATCTTGGTGATTTCGCCACGCGGCCCGATTCCACCGCTGTGGGCCAACGCCTGCATCAGCGTGATCGGCGAATCGAACTTGAGCGAGCCGCGCGTTCGAACCTCGCCATGCACATAGACTCGCCTGGGCGCAAACTCGAGCGTCTGAACCGTCACTTCCACCTGCTGGAGATCCTCTTCCACATAGCGCGTATCCAACATCTCCTTCGCTTGCTGAACGGTCTTGCCGGCGACATAGGCTTCGCCGATGTACGGCAGGTCGATCGTGCCGTCGGGCTTGATCGGAACCAGGCGCGACTGTCCGCGAGGTGCCGTCGTGATCGCCTTCTTGAGTTCCTCAATCTTGACGTGGGCCGCCTCGACCACGACCGTCAGCTCCGGGTCACGAATGTAGCGCGAATAAGCCACACGCAACTGCTGCGCCAAGTCGTTCGCCGTGTAGCCGGCCGCCCGAATCTGGCCCAACAGCAGGCATTGGATGTTCCCGTCGCCCGCGACTGTGAGCTCCTGATCGAACCGCTCTTGGTAGGGGAAGGTGATCCGGATGTCGTCCTCGATCTGAAGGTCGTACGCCTCGGTCGTCACGACGTTGCGCACCTGGTAGATGATCTCCAGCACATCGCCGGTGTTCAGACGATATGGCCGGCGCTCCAGCAATTGCTCGGGCACACCGGTCCCGCCGACAAACGGCTGGTACAACTCCGGCGGCTCGGCCGGTGCCGCGGTCGGGATCCCATGATCCGTCCGCGTGCAAGCCGGCGGAGCCATAGCAACAGACAGACAACACAACAGCCCACACCTCCACACAGGGGCG
>CAYYPB010000143.1:0-7051 GCA_964473405.1 uncultured Planctomycetaceae bacterium | reverse complement strand
GGCCCTGCTCGGTCCCGTGGCGAGCGTTCATGCCGCCCTGTGCGATGCGCGTGTGCACGTGGTGCGGCTGCGCGCGCGGGCTCGCACGCACACACAGGCCCCCAGCGGCAGTGGAGCGCGTGGTGCCCAAGCTGGGGGGGCCTCGCCTATTGGGGGGCAGGCGCTCCTTTCCGTTCGCGGCTCTGATCACGCCGCTCTGGAACCCACGCCGATCGTCGGCTACCATTCCACCCAACCGCCATGTCAGACACCGCTTTCATTCTGATCGTCGAGGACGAGTCCTCGCACGGAGAGGCCGTCAAGGAAGGCCTCGAACGAGCGGGGCACATATGCCACCTCGTCGATTCCGGCCAAGCCGCGGTCGCCTCCGTCGAGCGACGTGCTCCCCACGTCGTGATATCGGACTACCGCCTTGGCGGAGACATGACCGGCCTCGACGTCGTCTCCCGCGTCCGCGATCTCAGCGAATGGACCCGCTGCATCCTCATCACCGCCCACGGCGACGAGCAACTCGCCCGCGACGCATTCATTGACGGCGGGGTCTTCGACTACCTCAAGAAACCCCTCGACCTCGACATCCTCCGCAAGCGCGTCGCCAGCGCCGCCCGGCAGGCCATGATCCTCCGCGAAAACCAGATGATGCACGACCAACTCGCCGAGGCCGACACGTTCGAGGGGATCATCGCGGCCAGCGGTGCCATGAAAACCGTCCTCCACCGCGTCCGCCGGCTCGCCGGCACCAAACTCACCGTCCTGATCTACGGCGAATCGGGAACCGGCAAGGAGCTCATCGCCCGAGCGATTCACAACAACTCCGACCGCCGCGACAAGCCCTGGGTCGCCATCAACTGCGCCGGCATCTCCGAGGGCATTCTCGAATCCGAACTCTTCGGCCATCTCAAGGGCTCGTTCACCAACGCCAATACCGACCGCCGAGGCTACTTCGAGGAGGCCGACGGCGGCACCGTCTTCCTCGACGAGATCGGCGACATGCCGCTGCCGATGCAGTCCAAGCTCCTGCGCGTCTTGGAGGGCGGCGAGATCCTTCGCGTCGGATCGAGCAAGCCGCTGCACGTCGACGTTCGCGTCGTCGCGGCGACCAATCGAAACCTCAAACAGGCCGTCGCCGACAAGGAGTTCCGAGAGGATCTGTTCTTCAGAATCAACCAGGCCGAAATCAACCTGCTACCCCTGCGAGACAGACGAGAAGAAATCGCCCCGCTGATCGAACACTTCCGAGAGCAGGCCAACGCCATGCACGGCACGAACGTCCGGCAGGTCACGCCCGAGGCCCTGCGGCTGCTCGGCAACTATCGCTGGCCGGGCAACGTCCGCGAGTTGCAGAACGCCGTCAACCAACTCGTGGCCCTGTGCGATAGTGACACGCTCGATGTCGCCGATCTCGCATCGACCCCGGAGATCAACGTCAGCACCGACATCGTACCCGTCCGATCGCCGACGCTGAACATCACGCTCAAGGAACTAGAGAAAATGGCGATCCAGCAGGCCCTCGCCCAACATCGTGGCAATCGGGAAAAGGCCGCCAAGCAACTCGGCATCGGCGCCAGAACGCTCTATCGCAAGCTCAAGGAGTTCGGCCTGTCGTAGGCCGAACAAAGAGCCGCGGGCTTCAGCCCGCACGGCCTCACGGCACCGAGTGGCGTTCCGTCACAATGAACGACCGCGAGCCGAAGCCCACGGCCCTTCGCAGACGCGGTGAAGCCGCCATCATCGAGAAACCATGCCCAACTGGACAAGCACAGATCGCCTGCACATGCACAGGGCACTCGCCCTCGCCGCCCGAGGCCAGGGCCGCGTCGAACCCAACCCGATGGTCGGCTGCGTCATCGTCAAACAAGGCAAGATCGTCGGCGAGGGCTTTCATCGCCGATTCGGCTGCCCCCATGCCGAATGCAACGCCCTGCGAGCCGCCGGCGACGAAGCTCGCGGCGCAACCGCATACGCCACACTAGAACCGTGCAGCCACGTCGGCAAAACGCCACCGTGTGCTGACGCACTCGTTCGCGCCAAACTGCGCCGCGTCGTCGTCGCCATGCGAGACCCGAATCCAATCGTGGCGGGACGCGGCCTCCGTAAACTTCGCGCCGCCGGCATCCGCGTCGACGTGGGGCTCCTCCGCGCCGACGCCGCACGGATGCTGGCACCGTTCGTAACCTACCATCGTCAAGACCGACCCTATGTCATCCTCAAGTGGGCCCAGTCCATCGACGGCAAGATCGCCACACGCACCGGCGACTCACGGTGGATCAGCTCGCGAGCATCTCGAACCGCCGCCCACGCCCTTCGGGCTCGCGTCGACGGCATCATCGTCGGAATAGGAACGCTGCTCGCCGACGACCCCGACCTGACGGCCCGACACGTCCGACCCAAGAGAACGGCAACGCGGATCATTCTCGACAAGAGTCTGCAAACACCCACCCACGCCCGCGTGGTCAAGACGGCCCACCAGACCCCCACGATCATCGTCACAGCCATCGGCAAGAGAAGCGGCGGGACCGCAACGACAGCCAGACGCCGCCGCCTGGAAGAAGCCGGTTGTGAGCTCATCGACGTCGCCACCGATCGGCGAGGCGTATCCCTGCGAGACCTGCTCGGCCGACTCCGCCAACGCGAAATGACCAACATCCTCGTTGAGGGCGGTGGCCAGGTGATCGGATCATTCCTCGACGAAGGCCTGTCCGACGAAGCGAGGATATTCGTCGCACCGCGCTTGATCGGCGGCACCGACGCCCCGGGCCCCCTCCGAGGCCAGGGACCGAAAACGATGGCGGACCTTATCGGCATCCACCGCATCGAGGCATCGCAGATCGGCCCCGACATGTGCTATACTGTCGGATTCGGAGTACCGTAGGGCCTGACTCGATCCCCACGCGAGGGCGCGGGGTCTTCACGAACAAACCGAGGGTCGCGTAGCCTGCTCGCCTGCGCCCGAAGCTCGGATCGAATGCTGACCGACCCGGCGTCGCGGTCTTGGAGAAGAAGATGAAACACCTATCCCTGACCATCGTCCTGCTGATGGCGGCGACCCCGCTCGTTTCCGCGGAAACCGACAGCGCCGCCAGGGCCAGACAGATCCTCCAAGCAGCCCAAAAGGCGGCGGCCCAGCTCGAGTCAGTCTCCTACGACGGCCTGTACTTAGGCGACGGCATGTTGGCCAAACGCGTTCCGATCGTAGACGGCAAGGTACTCGCAAGGCGCGGCCCCACAGCCGGCACCGACATGATCTTCATTCAAGGCACGAACCTCTCACCCAAGGCCGCCGAACCGTCCGGCTTTCGCTACGTAACGGACGGACGCACCGCGATGAGCATCGATGACCGCTCCCGGCTGGCTCGCATCGGCAAAGCCGCCGACAGCATCACCCTCGAACGAACCGGCCTGTATCCCGGCCTCCTGCTCGGCACGAACGTGTTCGCCCACGAACTCGCGGGAACCAAACTCGCCTACGAAGGCACGCTTGCGATCGACGGTGTGGATTGCCATGTGATCGACGTCGCCTACGATGCAGCCGCCAGACGAACGGCAAAGCTCTACATCGGCATCAAGGATTCACTGCTCCGCCGAAAGGAAGAACCGCGACAACTGATGACGCGAACCAAGACCGCCACCCCCGATTCCGCACTCATCTTCTCCATCAGCAATCTCGAAACCAACGTCCCCATCGACGACACGGTCTTCAAGGTGACCCCGCCCCCGGGTTATCGCACCCAACCGTTCCGGCAGGCTCGCCCCAAAGGCCCCGCCCGGCGAGCCACCGCCGGCCTCAAGGTCGGCAGCCCCGCTCCCGACTGGACCCTGACGACCCAGGACGGCAAGAAAATCACTCTCAAGAGCCTCCGTGGCAACATCGTCGTTCTCGACTTCTGGGCCTCCTGGTGCGGCCCCTGCAAGCGAGCCATGCCGGGCATCCAGAAACTCCACGACACCTTCAAGGGCAAGCCCGTCAAGATCTTCGGCGTCAACTGCCGCGAGCGAGGTGGCAACCAGAGAGCCCTCGACTATCTCAAGAAGGCGGGTTTCACCTACCCTCAACTGCTCAACGGCGATTCCGCCGCCAATGCCTACGGCGTCCGGGGCATCCCGGCCTTCTACGTGATCGGCACGGACGGGAAGCTATTAAACACCACAAGAGGCTTCAATCCGAACATGGAAGCCGTGATGACACGCCTCATTCAGGATTCCCTCAAGAAGTAGCCTGCCGCCTGCGTCCGATTCGGTCGCCAGACCGCCATTTCCCTAGGAACGAACTCCCCCGCGTCCTCGTTATCATCGGGTGGGCGTGGGCCTGATGCTGTAGGTCCGCCGAGACAGAAGCGGCCCGTGCGGCCTATACTGCCCAGCGTTGCACGAACCGCAACTGAGACTGATGAAACAGGAGATTCCCGTGAAGCACCTTCTGATATGGGCCGTCATCTTGACCGGCCCCGGACTCGCCACCGCCGCTGAGCCCACCCTCAAGGTCGGCGACAAGGCACCCCCGCTCGCGATCAAGCACTGGATCAAGGGCAAACCCGTCGCGCCGGCCGAAGCCAAGCCCGACGCCAAAGACGTCACCGTCATCGAGTTCTGGGCGACCTGGTGTGGCCCCTGCCGCTCCAGCGCTCCGCACCTCTCCAAGATGCAGGAGACGTTCGCCAAACGCGGCGTCACCTTCGTCGGCATCAGCAACGAGCCCAAGAAGACGGTCGAGACATTCCTCCAACGCGGCTTCGATGCCAAGATGCGTTACACCCTCGCGATAGACGACGGCAACAAGACGAACAAGGCCTGGATGCGAGCCGCAGGCCAGGCGGGCATACCTGCCGCCTTCATCGTCCAGGGCGGGACGGTCCGGTGGATCGGCCACCCCATGAACGGTCTCGATCTCAAGGTGGCCGAACTGTGCGGCGACAAGGACTACGCAAAGCGCGCCGCACGGCTAGCCAAACTCCAAGAGGATTTCCAAGAAGCGATCCAGTCGAAAGACTGGTCCGCCGCCGTCAAGGCCACCGAGGGCATCCTCGAAATCGAACCCGACAACTTCATGCTGAAATTCGCCAAGTATCACCTGCTCGTCGTAAAGCTGGAGAACCTCGCCGACGGAGCCAAGTTCGGCCAGACCGTCATAGCCGGCTGCGACAACCCGAATGACCTGCACATGTTCGCCTGGCAAACGCTGATGCACGACGATTTCGCCAAGAAGCGAGACCTGGCGCTCTCCACCACCGCCGCCCAAAAGGCGATGAAGCTAACCGACGAGAAGAACCCCCGCATGATCGACACCTACGCCCGCTGCCTAGCCGAGTCGGGCGACCTCAAAGGTGCCATCGAGTGGCAGACAAAGGCCATCAAGCTGAGCGAAGAAGGCAAGACGCGCCGCGATCTCCAACGATCGCTTGACGACTACAACAATCGCGTGAAGACCAACGCAAAGGCCAAAGGCTAAAGAGTCGCGAAACAATAGCACGGCCGATAATGCCCAACGGCGTTCCCACCGGCTTGCCGTTTGGCGGATCGACCATTCACGCGATGCTGGCGCGGCACCTGGAACAAGCCGGAATCTCCCAATACCCCGACCGCTCGGAGGAAACCGACATGGACGCAACCCGCCGATGCACGATCATCATGGTGATCCTCGCCGCGTCCGCGCCCATGGCCGCAATCGCTGATGCGCCGGACGCAATTGAGATCCTCCTCAAGGCCGATGCCGCCGCCAAGGCAGTCAAGGCCTTCTCATGCAAGGCCGAGTTCCACGGCACCGATAGCATCGCCGACCACGTTCCGACCATCAGCGGAACCGTCAAAGCCCGCCAAGTGCGCCCGAAGATCCTGGGCCTGCTCTTCGACACCAATCGAGGTCGCCCATCTCAACGAATCCAAGGCGACTTCAAACCGCCGGGTGCCGAGAAACCCGAACGGTTCGACGTCGCATCCGATGGCAAACACGCGGTGCGAATCGACATCCAGCAGAAGATCGTCACGCGCGGCAAACTCCCGGCGGCCGAATCGCTGCTCGGAGCAGGCCGACCGCTCTACATGATCGAACTGCTCCATCCAACGCCGTTCGCCGACGAGATCACCGCGAAAAAGACACACTACCAAGGCGTCCAGGACGTCGAGGGCGTGGCCTGCGATATCGTGTTCGTCGTCTATCGCGGCTCAGACATCGACTCGCGATGGTACTTCGGCCGCGACGACTCCCTGCCGCGACGTGTCGAACGAATCTACAACAAACTGGGAAGGCCGGGCTCCACCGTGCTGACCATCTCAGACCTCGTCGTCACCCCGAGCCTCAACGCTTCCGACTTCGCGCCGCCGGTCCCCAAGGACTATCGCACGCAGGTGTTTCAAGAACCGCTCAAGGTAGGCCAAAGGGCACCCCGCTGGAAACTCCGCACGCCGGACGGACAGTCCGTCACCCTCAAGAGCCTGCGAGGAAACGTCGTCGTACTCAGCTTCTGGGCCACCTGGTGCGACTACTGCAAGCAGTCGATGCCAGACCTCCAGGCACTCCACGAACGGTACGCCAAGCAGCCCGTCAAGGTATTCGGCGTCAACTGCTGGGAAACCAACGGCGACCCGGTCGCCTACATGAAGTCCGCCAAGTACAGCCTGCCGATCCTCCTCGGCGGCAACAAGGTCGCCGACAAGTATCGCGTCAACGGCCTACCCACATTCTTCGTGATCGACGGCAGAGGCCGCATCGCCTACATCGGCTGCGGCATTCTCCGAGAGCGAGAAATGAAGAAGCACATCGAGAAGGCGCTAGCCCGATCGAAGCCCAAGAAGTGAATCACGACCGCTACAAGAATCCGTGCCCCGTCAAGAGCCACGAAGAAGGAGCATGGCCGATTGCCCCAGCGGCGTCCCTACCGGCTTGCCGTTTTGCGGATCGGACTGACACACGTCGCGCAACACCAACACCTCACCCTGCGGTGGTCTATGATGGGCTTCGGCCGGACGGATGACAATCTGCACGCCCCCAACGAGAAAATTCACCTGCCCAACCTGTACCGGGGCATGGAAGCCAGCGTTCACTTCTTCAAAGAGT
>CAYYPB010000142.1:0-7058 GCA_964473405.1 uncultured Planctomycetaceae bacterium | reverse complement strand
ACGATGCCCTGCAACGCTTGCCCGATTCACAAGCCGCCTGAACTGTCATGGACCCCTCTACGGAAGCCGCGCACACAGTGGGCTTGTCCAACCAGCCATGATGGTGTAGAATCGCAGGTTTCGCGAATTGACGAGGAGTGCCCCGATGGCAATAGACGTGCAGCCTGGCAAAACGATTGACGTAACCGTCACGATGGACCCGACGAACGAGGCCGCGGCCAAGACGCTTTCCCGCGTTTTCGCCAGCGATCCCGCCAATCGCAAGCAGCGGCGAACGCGCAAGGCCCTTCGCGTCAACAAGATGGACGGTCGCACGCGCGGTGGCCGCATCTGGATGGTCCGGCCCAAGGCACCGCGGCTGTTCCAGCCGAACAAAGGCGACACATGCAAACTCTTTGCCACGACGGCCCTGATCAACGACTTGCGTAGTGTTTCGCGATTCGTCGACGTCAAGTAGGCCGGCCAGCACGCCTTCCTCACATCACAACAGGCAACGGCCGAACGGAAGCGCCCTTCGGCCGAGGCCGCTCGCCACTGCCCGTTCTTGGGCAGCGGCTAATCAGCCCTGTACATGTAATCGTGAATCGCTCCGGCGAGATGTGTTTCCGTGCCCGCATCCGGTAGTACCGGGCCCGCGTGCCGGGCGTTTGTCACGTCCGGTGGTTCCCCGCCGATACGATCGGCGGCTTTGCGTGCGACGGCCCTCCAACGCTATCGCCTGGGTCGTCTAGAACGTGGTTCCGAACGAGAAGCTGAAGACCTGCGTGTCGTCCTCGCTGTCGGCACCGATCGGGAACGCCAGATCGAACGACAGCGGGATCGGGCCGAAGTACTTGACGTAGATCCTCGCTCCGACGCCGACACTGGCCCGCCAACTGTTGATCCCGAAGTCCTGCTCGACCGTTCCCATGTCCAGGAAGGTCACGCCGCGGATGGTCTTGCCGACCAGCGGGAAGGAATACTGAGCGTTGGCCAGCACCATGAAGTCGCCGCCGATCTTGTCGAGTTCGATTCCCGATCTCGGGCTGATGCCTCGGAACTCGAACCCGCGAATCGACCCGATGCCGCCGGCGTAGAACTTCTCGAAGACCGGGGCATCGCCGAAGATGCCGCCTGCGGTGGCCCCGACTTGGAGGACATGCTTTCGCCCGAAGTTGTCTTTCTTGAGTGTCCAGTAGTGATCGTAGGTGGCCATCGCCTTGGCAAAGACGTGGTCGCCGCCGAGCAGGCCGACTTGTTCGAGCGAAAACTTGACGCGGTTGCCGGCACTGGGCAGCCAGATGCTGTCGGTCTTGTCACGGATGACCGTGGCCTTGACCGAGGTCAACCAGTTCGACCCGGCGTCCTCGAGAATCTCCGGTGCCGTCAGCCAATCGGTGCCCGAGACCTTGATGCCTTCGAACCGGAAGGCGATCTCGCCCGACCAATCCTTGAGCATACCCTCTCGCCATCGCTTGTCGAAACTGAAGTTGAAACCGGTGCGGCGCTCGTCGTAGGCATCGCGACCGCGCTCGAACAGATAGATGCCCGTCCCGAAGCCGAGTTCCTTGTCCATGAGATAGGGTTCGCGGAACGAAATGCGACCGCGCGTCTGCTCAGTTCCCGGCTCGAGCTTGAATTGAAGCGTTTGGCCGGCACCGCGAAGTGCGCGACCCGTGTAGAACTCCTTGAACGTTCGAGGCCAATCGAACAGATCGAAGTTGCGTTGTTCGATCGAGATCGTACCGACAACACCGCTGTTACTCGTCACGCCGACGCCGAAGAGGATGTTCGTCGTGTCGGCCTCTTCGACCGAGACCAAGGCGTTGCGCACGCCTTGCCCTGTACCCTGGGGCGTAATGCTGACGTCGTTGAACAAGCGGGTTTCGGTGAGACGCTGTTCAGCACGCTTGGCGGCTTGCGTGTCGTACAACTCCTCGGGGTAGAATCGAAGCTCGCGGCGAACGACCTTGTCTTTGGTCTTCTCGTTACCGCGAACGACGATGCGGCCGAAGCGATACTGATCGCCCTCGTTGACGGTGACACTCAGATGGACGAAGCCGTCCTCCTCGGAGAAGGCCAGGCCCGTGGCGATCTCGGCGTAGATGTAGCCCATCTCGCCGTACCTGGCGAGGATGACTTCGCGGTCTGCCTTGAGTACATCGACATCCGCAACAGCACCGACGTTCGCCTGCATAATCCCGTCGAGTTCGCCGTCTTCGAGAGCCGTATTGCCGTTGTACTCGACGGACTCGATGACGTGGCAGAGCCCCTCTTCGATCTGGAACACCACATTGAGGTCCGCGTCGTTTTCGCTCGTCTCGACGCGGTAGCCGACCTGGGCGTTCAGGTAGCCGCGAGCCACATAGAAAGTCTTGATGGCCGCGGCATCGCGTTGGGCAGTCTCTGGATCGAAGCGACCCGTCCGGAAGATCCAGAGATAGGTCGTGGTCTCGATCTTGGTTTTCAGGCGAAGATCGCTGAAGGCCAGATTGCCTTCGAAGACGATCTCGCGAACCTTCACGCGCGGTCCTTCGGAGACGCGAAGCAGGACGCGGCGTTCGTTCTTCAGAACGTCCGCGTCAACCTCGACCGTTGCGTAGGCGTAGCCGGCCTCTTTGTACTTCTCTTCGATCTGTTCCGTCGCCTGGCGCGTGAGAAACCCGCTGATGGGCAAGCCCACCTCGAGTTCGATTTCCTTCAACAAGTCGCCGGAGGAGAACTCCTCGTTGCCGACGAAATCGATCGCCGTCACAAATGGGCGTTCGACGACGACGAACACGAGGACCAGCTTGCCGTCATCCTCTCGCGGCTCGCCGAACGGCACACCCTCGAACTTCTGCGTGGCGGCAATGCGGCGGCACGCTTCGGCGACCTCGTCTCGGTCCCAGAGGGTTCCTGCCCGAATGTCGGCGACGCCCTGAAGGTAGACGGGGTCGACCGTTTCGAGTCCATCGAACTCGATGCGATCGATGATTCGGCCTGTGGCGTTGACGGGCGTGTCGCCTGGCTCGACCCGGAAAAGGCCCATCATCGAGGATAGGGCGATGACTCCGAGGATCGCGGCGAGAGCCCCCTTGGATCGGGCACCTTTGGATTGGGTGAGCGGATGAAACATCCCTGTCTCGGCGGACATCCTGTCCCTTCAGCCGGCGTGGCGGCACATAAAGGTTGACGGAGGCTAACGCGCCGGGCCATCCTGGCACCGGCACCGCACGGACAAACGCCAGACACACGCGGCGCGACCGACAACCGGCCCGCCGTATGCTAAGCGCCATCCAGTAGCGGCTCGACTATACACACATCCTGTCAGGGAGAAAACCCGACGGCGGCATTTTCAACCCTGAAAACCGACTCGCCACAGCCTCGTTCGAGGGTCGGACGCCGCAGGGCCTGAGCCCAGGCGATGGTCAGCGCGGAGCTACCAGTATTGGCATCGACCATTCGTCTGAAACCATGGCAGCAATACTGGCGACTGCGATGGTCCGGGACTGGCGTGGGCGAACTCCATGATTCATAATCTCGTTTCATGTATTAGGTTACACGCCGATAGGATGCCCAATCGCGGCTCCTTGTGGCGAGAACCGGCCGAGATTGCACCCAACAGGCAGGTGACGGGTGATTTCGAGCCAGGGAGCTTTCATGTTCGGTCGGTTGGTGTTGCTGCTGATGGTCGTTGCGATGGCGGATTTGGCCCTGCTTCTCAAGGTCGGTGGGATCCTGACGTTCGTGCCGACGGTTGGCCTAGTGATTCTCACGGGCATCATCGGGGCCAGTCTCGCCAAGCGGCAGGGGCTCGCCACGCTGGCAAAGATCAACACCGAACTCGCCGGTGGCCGAATGCCGACGGCCCAACTCGGCGAGGGCGTGCTGATCCTCCTCGCGGCCGCAGTCCTCGTGACCCCCGGCTTCATCACCGATGCGGTCGGTCTGCTCCTGCTCGTGCCGATCGTTCGGCGGCGATTCCTCGGCATCGTCACGCGCTACTTCGAATCCAGGATCACGATTCAGAGCATTAACATGCCACCGACCGCAGGCGGCCTCCATCGCCCTTTCGGCACCGAAGAGCCTCTTGCGGGTCCCCCCGGAACGATGAAGAACGTCGAGAACGAGGCCCTGGACAAGTAGTCGGGCAATGATCCGGCCAGCGCAACCACGGCAGAGATGGACCGCCGCGGAATAACAGCAACCGGCGAGCAGAGCGTCCCATAATCACCATTAGGAACTCTCAGTCAGCCGACCATGATGGAAGCGAGTGCCCCTTTTTGCCCCGAGATTCTCGGGTATCGAGATTTACACCCACAGCGCCGTTGCGGTAGCATCAGGTCTAGGGTGCATTTCATGTGTTTCCTCGCGAGCCTGTTTGTTGCCCACATTAGTGGGTGGACGAACGACGCTCGACACGGGCGCTGCGTTTCGCGCGCCTTGGTTTGTCCTCGCGTCCGCTCTCGGATGATTTGGAGGTGTCGTCATGTTTCGGCAAGCATCAGTCGTTCACACCGCTCTTCTCTCCCTCTCGATAGCGCTCCTGTTCGGTGGCACGCCGGTCGCCGCGCAGTACGAGTTCCCGGATTGCAACGAGAACATGATCGACGACGCCGTCGACATCTCCACCGGCACGAGCACGGACTGCGACGAAAACGGCGTCCCGGACGAGTGCTCAGACTGCCCACCGGTCGACGTCGTTTTCATTATGGACACGTCGGGTTCGATGGATAATGAAGCTGTGGCCCTGTGCGCCAGCATCACACAGGTCACGGCCGACTTGACCGCGCTGGGTTTGACGGTCAGCAGCAGTTTTCTGGGCATCACCCAGACGCCGGGCGGTGACTACGCCTGCCTGACCGACAACGTCCTGAATATGTTGGGCGCACCCGTTCCCGGTAGTCCAGCAGCGTGCTGCCCAGACCTCGACCAGTACGAAGACTGGGGCCCTGCCACGGCCATCGTCGCGGCTCGCTTTCCCTGGACGGCCAACGCCATCCGCGTCATCGTCCCGATCAGTGACGAGGGTGCGGAGCACGGAAACACCTGCAGCGACCCCGGCAACGATCGCGACGCGATCACCAACACCATCGCGGTCGCCAATGCGAACAATGTCATCGTTTCGCCGATCACAGCCGCTTCCGGCAGCAGTTCCCACCCCTGCGTCATCGCGCTCGCGACCGACCTCGCAGCCGGCACGGGCGGCGTCAGCTTCGCTTCGGTGGACCCCGACGCCGATCTTCCCGGCGCGATCCAGGCCCTTGTACTCGCCGCATGCGAGTCCGTCTCCGACTGCAATGACAACGGCATCGCCGACACGTGCGAAGAAGACTGCAACGAAAACTTCATCCCCGACGACTGCGAACTCAACAGCGAGACCGACACGGATGGCAACGGCATTCTGGATGAGTGCGATCCATGCTTGGACGCCGATGGCGACACCACGCCGCCTGAGTTCATCGATTGCCCCGCCGATGTCACGATTCCCGTGGGTGCGGATTGCATCGTGCCCCAGCTCGACGGGCTGACCGGCCTCGCTCGAGACGATTGCACCGAGGAAGCGGCCATCGTCATCACTCAGGATCCCGCCGCGGGAACCGAGATCGGCGTCGGCACGACCGAGGTGACTATCATGGCGACCGACGAGGCCGGCAACGCCGCGACTTGCACGGTGCTTGTCACGGTCGAAGAAGGGGGCTGCCTCGCCCCCGCGCCGCAGCCTGTGCCTGGCTGTGATCCAGCCAACCAGAGTCTCAACCTGTTGATGAGCCTCGTCGTGCACGCCCCGGTGTGCGGCGCGACGTGTCCGATCGTGATGCTCATGACACTGACAGGATTTCTGGCACTCAGAAGACGATATCGAAGGTAGCCGGAATGCCGGCGCCGACAGAGAGAAAGTGAGAAACACGTTATGGACGCGCCATTACGAGATATCTTCGAGGGGTTCTTCACGGTGATCCCGACGGGCTTCTTCATGCAGTTTCTGGATTTGATCGCCGCGATGCTCAACGGCCTCTTCGGCCTATTCGGCATCCAAACAAACATCGTCGGATTCTAGCGATGGTCGGATCGAGCGAAGGTGCCAATGCGAACCGAGCCGTCCTTGACCCCGGCGCCGAGTCACCGCGACGCGCGAATGCCCGTTCGTCGCGTGGGGTGTCAGTAGAGAAGTTCTGTGTGGAAGGAAGATCGAAATCCGACCGATTCCGATGCGAGGTAAGACTCATGCTGCGATCCAAGAACACGACGTACTCGAAGACGAGAGGCAAGCTCCTGTCGCTCCCGATGTTAGCGCTCGTGCCGATGCTGGTCGGATGCGACCCCGTCACAACAGGCGTGGCCACCTTCGGCACGGCCCTGTGGACCGACATCGCGCTCATCCCGGTCCGCTCGTTCATCGGCGCAACGGTGCTGAGTTTCATCAACGGCGTGTGAGCTCGCGCCTGTGCGTTCGGCCGCGACCCAACGGGAGCGATACCGTCACAGCCCTGATGGGCTGGAAGGCGCGCATCGGTCAGGAACGGGACACGTCTTCGATGCGATTCAACTCGCCGAACGAACGCTCGATTGAAGGCAAGAGGTCGCCCTGCGGCTTCCGAGCATCCACGTAGAACTCGATGTACTTCCAGGCGGCAGGCTTGAAATCCCTGGGCTCGCCTAGGTTCTTGCAGACGTTCTTCTTGGTATCCTCGTCGACAGCTTTTCCGAGGAGCTTGGCCACCCAAGTCTCGATGTTGCGTTTCGGGACGAGAATACCAATCCGCTCTTGCAGCCCACGACGATTCATCTCTCGCTCGACGAACGCTCTGTCCGGTTGAGCAATCCGATCCTCGACGGTGTGCTGATCGGCATCGGTCATCACGACGAGCGCCGCATTCGGGCTCTTCTTCTTGCCTCCTCAGCAGAATCTGTGGGTGGCGTCATGTGTCGCCATCCATAAGTGGCTTTCGTAACACAGTTTATGGTCTTCTGCTGGGCCTTAATCTCCGTCGTGACGTTCCAGGCGATCTCTTCGACCAAGGGACAGCCAGTGGAGCCACCCGATTGCCTTCGGAGCTTCCACCGAAATCCCCGTTATGGCCTCCGCCGGGCCT
>CAYYPB010000141.1:1767-7059 GCA_964473405.1 uncultured Planctomycetaceae bacterium | reverse complement strand
ACAGCTCATCGTCACGCAAACCTCGACGGCTCACGCACAACTGCGCGACCTGTTGCGCGAGGCCGACTGAAAAACTCCGTGACATCATCGTGAATCTTCGATTCGCCAAACGGCAAGCCCGATGGTGCGGGTGCGCGCTGCGAGCGGGCACGCTGTCTTCTCGATGCGCGTTGGAGCTATGTGGTTGGCGTTTCTTCGGCGGTTTCCGGGGGGCGTTCCATGCCTAGCCAGGGGACTGCGATGCCGGGCATGGACCATAGGATCTGGATGAGTCGCGTGCCCAGCGTCAGGACGAGCATCGTCGAAGCGTCGCACCAGCCCCCGTCTACCAGCACTTTGTAATAGACCGCTTCCAGCAGGCCGAAGCCTTGCACGCTGATCGGGATCGCGGCGAACAGGTAGCCGACGACCGCGGCGATGAGGATGGCGAGCACTAGCTCGATGCCGTCGCCGCCTTCGTGCGGATGGATGCCCAGGCTGCGGGCCAGCAGGTAGATCGTCCCGAACACGAAGAAATGGCTGATCAAGGTGACGATCAGGGCGATGAAGGCCTGGCCACCCTGGTGGCGGAAGCTGAAGGCCGTCTCGTCGATGCGCTTGAGTTTGTCGGCGAAGGGGAGCTTGGCGAGCCACGTTTCGTAGCGGATCAGGCTGCGCGCCCGGCCGGAGAAGTAGAGCAAGCCGCAGGCGATGAGGGCGACGGTGAGGTAGCCCACCCATCGGCCATAGACGCCGACGATCGTCGTGCCCTGCGCCGCGATGGGGATCGCGACGGCCGCGATGAGAAGAAAGCTGATGAGGCCGACGACGCGGTCGAGGATAACGATGGTCACGCCTTCGGTGCGTTTGGCCGTGCGTTTGGCGATGTGGTAGGCCTTGTAGAGGTCACCCCCGGTCGTGCCCGGCATCGCAAAGTTGAAGAAGTTGCCGGCGAACGTCAGGAGCAGGGCGTCTCGATAGCTGATGGGGATGTCCTGCGTGGCCAGCAGGCACTTCATCCGCCAGGCGATGATGAACGCGACGGGCCCGAAGAAGAGAAGGGCCCAGATTCCCCAACTGCGATCGGCGGATTTGACGACGGTCTTGATGCCGCGTTCGACGCTGCGTTGGTGCTTTTCGAGTTGATCCTGTGCGGCGAGATCGGCCGCTGTCACCGCTTGTTCGTCGCCGGTGTCAACGTCACGGATGCGGTAGGTCGTGGCGTCACCGGCGGAAGACTCGTCGAGAAGGCGGTACTTCTTGCCAGGGTTGTCGGCGAGGCGGACGTAGTCTTCGAGGGTGACCTTGTTGGCGAGATACACCAGCGCGCCGGCGCAGACGGCGAACTTGACCAGTCTGGAAATCCATTTCTTGGCGGACTTGCTCACACGCACTCCTTTGGGCTGGCGAGTAGGGTAGCGTGGGGGGCGGGGAGCGCCAAACGGCCCACTCCATCAGCCCCCGGCTTTGCCGGGGGCTGCGGGTGGGGCGGGACGGGCGTTACGTCGGTAGAGCGAGGCCGTGCGATCCTGGTGGAGTTGGGTCCAGCCGGGACTATCGGTGAAGTACCGGACGAGCGGGCTGCGCGTCTGGACCAGGGCGAGGTGTACGTTCTCGTAGTCGGCCACGCCCGCCATGCGGTCGGGATGCTTGCGAAGCTCGACGTACCGCCGCAGGCCGGGGTCGGCGTAGAGTTCGCATCGGTCGTCAATGTATATCCGGGCTTGGGGCAAGTGGTACATCAGGTAGCCGCCGAAACGCATGTCGTTGAAGACGTGGCGTTCGGTCGGATGCTCGGCCATGTATCGCCGCAGAGCCTCGGTTGCCTCGACCGGCCAGTAGGCGGGGTCCGGCCGCGAGCGATTCGCACCGACAATGGGGACCGGTGCCCCAGTGACCTGAAGGATCGTCGCGCAGAGAACCAGTGCGGCCGGGATCGCCGCGGGGCGCCATCGAGAGGCGAGCGCCGGCGGCGGACGAGGAGCGTCCAAGGGCCGCTGTCCGTCTACTGCCTTAGCAAGCAGTCCGGGCCATCGGACGTACGGCAGCATGTCGGCGATGGCAATGGCCGCGGCGACGGCGAACAACGGACCGTGCCTGATGCGCGTGAACGCCAGCACGAGCCAGACCAGTGGCACCAGCCAGCAGATGCGGAGCCCGCGGCGCCGCGCCGAAGCGAGCATGCTGAGATACACGGCCGCTAGCACGATGATCATGAGCCCCTCAGTGCTGAGCGGGTTCAACGGGGCGTGTTCGATGATGAATCGGGGCAGAAGCTCGGAGCCCATGAGCGCCAGCCAGACCGTGGGCAGCGACGGGCCGTAGGGATTGATGAGGATGGCTGCAGTGGACAGGCCGAGCGTCACTGCGATGAGCTGCGGGCTCGCCGGTGCAGAGGATGCGTGGCTGAGCGAGTGTGGACCGCCAACTGGCAAGCCGCTGTCGGGGCGTTTGCTTGCGAAGTAGATCAACCGGCCCATCAGACCGCCAAACGGCAAGCCGCTGTCGGCGTGTGTGCTTGCGGGGCGGAGTAACCAGCCCATCAGAACGATGTAAAGCGTTGCTAGGCCGCCGAGCGCGCCGCCGTGGATGTTCGTCCAGAGGACCATCGTCGGAGGGATGACCAGCAGCCAACGCGGATCGAGTCTTCCCGATTCGATGTCGGTGAGCAGGGCGAGTCCGCCGGCGATGAGCAGCATCGTGATCAAGTGGGGCCGGGGGATGAAGTGGTAGCTCGACGCGGCGATGACGAGCAGAATCAGCAGCACGGCCACCGGCCAGGGGAGGCCGTTTCGCGTTGCTCTTGTGGCCAGCCAGGTGAAGAGACCGGCGAGGAGTGTTGCGGTCGCGAGGACGAGCCCGTCGAGTCCGCCGAGGCGGTGGATGATCGCCATGGCGCATTCGCCGAGCCACTGTTGGGCGAGCCACTTCTGGCCGTGCTGAGTGAATGTAAATGGATCGGTCCGGACGCATTCGCCGGTCTGGAGGATTCTCTCGCCCACGACGGTGTGCCAGAGCGTGCCTGGATCGCGGAGCATCTTGCTGCCGCCGGCCAATAGGGCCAGCCAGAGGGCGAGGAAGAGGATGGAGGTCGCGCCGAGGTATCGGCCTTGCTGGGGCTGTCGGGAGCCTCCAGGGAGGTCGGGGCATTGGCACGAGTCAGGCGCCGCGTCCCGGCGCGCCGGGAAAGCCCGCGGCTCTTCTTTGGGTGAACGATCCATCGTGATTGTATATCGACTCGATGGGCCGAGACGATAGCATAGCGTCTATGAAGACGAAGAAGATTGCCGGAATCAAAGGGGCTCGCCTACGCGGCCAGTCGGGTCTGCTCGACGTTCGGTTCGACGAGTCGGGCCGGATCGAGGCGTTGGGTCCGAGTCTGCGATTCGAGGAGGACCGGACCGTCGTGGACGCGGCGGGGGGGCTCGTGCTGCCGAGCTTCGTCGATCCGCATCTGCATCTGGACTTGGCCTACTCGCGTTCGCTGGTGAAGCCCAACGTCAGCGGAACGCTGGTCGAGGCCATCCGACACTGGACCACCGCCAAGAAGAAGCTGACGCCCGAGAATGTCTGCGAGCGCGCCGTTCGTGCGATCCATGCGGAGGTCGGTTTCGGCACGGGGCATATTAGGACGCATGTCGACGTTGCATCGAACGCGGGATTGCGGCTTGTCGAGGGCGTGCTGGCCGCGCGCGAAGCGTGTCGGGATATCGTGGATATCCAGATCGTCGTCTTCCCGCAGGATGGCCTGATCCGCGATTCGGGGGCCATGGGGTTGATGATCGAGGCGATGCAAATGGGGTGCGACATCGTTGGGGGCATCGCGCACAACGAGCGGACGATGTACGATTCTTTCGAGCATCTGGATATGATGTTCAAGGTAGCGGATGCGGACGGGGCTGATATTGATTGTCATATCGATGAGACGGATGATCCGCATTCGATCTGCACCGAGTACCTAGCGCAGATGACGATCGACGCCCGTCGCCAGGGCCACGTCACGGCCAGCCATGTTTGCGCTCTGGGGAGCTACGACGATGCGCACGCGGCCAAGGTGATCGGTCTGCTGCGAGAGGCTCGCATGTGCGTCGTGACGAACCCCGGCGTGAATCTGCACTTGCAGGGACGCCATGACCGCTATCCGAAGCGTCGCGGCCTGACGCGCGTCAGTGAGTTGCTCGATGCGGGCGTTACGGTGGCGGCTGGGCAGGACTGCATCGAAGATCCGTTCTATCCCTTTGGGACAGGGCAAATGCTGGATGTCGCTCATATGCTGGCGCACGCCGATCACATGACGACGCGCAAGCGATTGGGCCAAGTGCTGGATGCCGTGACGACGAGCGCCGCCAGCGTGATGGGTCTCGATGGGTATGGCGTAAAGGCCGGGGCGTGGGGTGACCTCGTGATACTGCCCGTGGCTGACGGTCGCGAGGCCATTCGCTTGCGTCCGCGTCCATCGCATGTCGTCAAGCGAGGCCGGCTGATCGAGTTGGCCTGATACGTCGGGTCTTGCTCCCATATTCTGTATCCTGCGACACCGGCGTCCGGCCGGTGTGCCTCCACCGGCGAGACGCCGATACCACAGTTGCTTCCGAAGGCGCTGCCCCCATCGCCGGGGCGGTCGATACCGATTTTATCCGACGTCTTCCTCAACGTCCTCGACGACCATCGGTCGCACTGTTTTCTCTCAAGGGCCCTGTGGGGTCGCCCGATACGGGGGGCAAGCGGTGTCAGCCACACTCGGCCGTGGAAAGGCGTTTCGGAGTGGCGAATTGGGAACGGTACAGGTGTGCAGCGACCCCTCGAGCCGGGAGCTGCGAAGCGGAGGAGTTAGGACTATGAAACGAAGCGCTTTCACATTGGTAGAGTTGTTGATTGTCGTCATCATCCTGGGCATTCTGGCGGCCATCGTGGTTCCGCAGTTTACGGACGCTGCCACCGATGCGCGGCTGAGTTCGTTGACGACGAACCTCGCGACGATCCGTGGCCAGCTCGAGTTGTACAAGCTCCAGCACGGTGGAAACTACCCCGCCATACTGACCTTCACGGCGCAGATGACCGCTGGAACCGATGCGGCCGGTGCGGTTGGAACAGACTTCGGGCCCTATCTCCAGCGGGTTCCGAACAACCCGTTTACGGTGGGCGGAACCGGCAATGACGTGACCAGCACGGCGACGGGCGCGGCCAAGGCGTGGTTCTACGACGCTGCGACGGGCGAGTTCAGGGCCAACGACGGCGGAACCACGGCTGGTGTGGCGCACGACACGCTCTAGCTAGAATTGTGGCACAGGCGTCCCGCCTGTGGTCCCACCG
>CAYYPB010000141.1:0-1667 GCA_964473405.1 uncultured Planctomycetaceae bacterium | reverse complement strand
CGCTCTAGCTAGAATTGTGGCACAGGCGTCCCGCCTGTGGTCCCACCGGCGGAACGCCGGTGCCACAGGGGTGTTCTCAAAGACCGGCTGCGGCGGGTGCAAACCAGCCGCAGGCGGTCTTTGCCTTTGTTATGGGAGTATGCCAACGTCTTTTTGCAGGCCGTCCTTCGCGACCGGCCCGATTGAATTGTAGGTTGAATGGAGCCGTCAGTCTGCGATGACGAGGGTTGTGGGAATGAAGCGCGAACATCACAGAGCGAGCAGGGGTTCGGGGCCTTACCGGCGCGGTGGTTTCACGCTGGCGGAGGCCTTGTTGGCGTCGACGATCCTGGCGATCACGGCGGCGGCGGCGGCGCTGCCCTTCGCGGCCGGGACGATGAACGCCAATGCGGCGTTGGAACTCGAACAGGCCGTGGAGTTGGGCGATGCGCTGATGAACGAAATCCTGGCACGTCCGTTCTTGGCACCCGAAGATCCGGTCGTGTCGTTGGGCCCCGAATTGGGTGAGAACGCCCGCAAGGACTACAACGCCATCGACGACTTCCACGGCCTCACCGAGCAGGGCGACGTGCTGCGCAACTACAAGGAGGTGGCGTTGGCGGACGAGTCGCTCCGCGGATTCTGGCGGGACGTGACGATCGAGTATGTCTCGTTCCCCGAACAGCCCGTCGACGATGTCAACAGCTTCGTTCATGTGCGAGTTCGGTGTCATCGCGACACCAAGTTGCTGGTGACGCTGGACCGGCTCGTTTGCCGAGAGGACTAGACGATGAGGATCGCCCCACACGCTCGACGTGGCTCGCGGCGGCGCGGCATGACGCTCGTTGAAATGCTGCTCGCCGGAACGGTCTCGGCCATTACGGCAACGGCTGGTGCGACGATGATCTACGCGGTCAGCAGCGCTTCGGGGCAGACGCACGAGGTCCGATCGGCCAAAAACAAGGGGCGTTTCGCGTTGCTGCGCATCAGCAAGGCCATCCGCAGTGCGCGGGCCATCGGGGACGTGACGTCGACTGCCGCGCTGCTGTGGCGGGAGGACATCAACAAGGACGATGTGCCGAATCTCTATGAACTGGGCCTCATCTCCTATGCGCCCGCGACGCAGGAGTTGACGTTCGATTCGTTGACGCCGCCGGTTGGCGGGATCCCGGGGATTGTCGTCCCGAACGCCCAATTTCAGGATCTGCCGACGGCGAAGTCGCTGATGGTTGCGTCGGGCAACATGGATACCGTCGTTTGGGTGGACGGTGTGGAGGCCTTCGGTCTCTCGTGCTTTCCGAGCAAGGCCGAGGCGCGGATCGTCGACGTCAAGTTCCAGATTCGACCGGGCAAGAAGCTGCTGACGTTCAGTGAGTCGATCACTCCCCGGGCATCGGCCGATTACCTGTTCGTGGACCAGGCCGTGGAGGTGCCGGTCGATGTCTCCAAGCGCAAACGCAGGAAACATCGATCGCGCTGGAAGGGTTTCTACGATCTGAAGGGGCAAATCGCTCCGGGTTTCAATTGATGCCGTGCGGCTGGGAGAGGCGATGAGTGAGTACGGATTAACCGGTTCGCATTCAGACCGTGGCACAGGCGTCCCGCCTGTGGTTCCACCGGCGGGACGCCGGTGCCACAGTTTTGCGCTGGATTCTCGTTTCGAGGTCTCCCATGTTGCTGGGGAGTTA
>CAYYPB010000140.1:0-7066 GCA_964473405.1 uncultured Planctomycetaceae bacterium | reverse complement strand
CAGGTGACTGAAACACGTCAATATCGGTAAGTTATTGTTTTGCGCCTCCTTAGCGGAGAAATCGGTCTCGCGGTCCACAACCGGCCCGTCCGGATGCGCGCGGCGGCCCGACGCACGGTGGAACCGCCAAACGGCGAAACCGGAGCTTGCTAACCCCGCAACCTGTCGCGCTATCCTCTCGTGGTGGCTCGGAGGCATGGCCCTCGACCGCCTTCCGACCGGTTTATTGGGACGGCCCCCCCTTGACCGGAGCGAGAACGAATCCAATACTTCCGGTAGCACGAAGCTCGACCGTCGGCCTGGACGATACTATGAGGCAGGCACCGGTTGCCTCGCGAGACCAGATAGCCGCCGGGAGCGACGCCGCATGGTATCGAGATACAGACCCACCGCCCGACTCCGCAAGACTCTCGGCCTCACCGCTGCGGTGCTGATCGCCTCGGCAGGGGGGTGCAACCTCTTCGGCCCCGTTCTGCCTGATGGCACGACCGTCGACCCTGGCAGCAGCTTCGCGACGGCCAAGCTCATCACGCTCGCGACCGACGGCACGCTTACCTTCAGCGGCACGATCGTCGGCAGCGCGGTCGACTACTACGACCTCGGACCGGTCTCGGCGGGAGACCGCGTCATCGTCACGGTCGAGCCGGCGGCGGGCAGCGCGCTCGATCCAACGACGGCCCTATTCGATTCGGCGGAGGAGTTGTTCGCCAACAACGATGACGCCGACTTGGCGGCGGGTCGGTACGGCTCGGCGATCGACGACTACGTCGCCAAGGCCAGCGACAGCCTGTTCCTGGCCATCACCAAGTTCTTCACCGATACCGAAGCCGGCGCCTACGACGTGACCGTACGCATCGAACGCGGCGTGGGGGCGCCGACGCCGGCGGTTCAGGTGCTGCTGCTCAACTTCGCCGGCGGATCGGCCACGATCACGGGTGAAGGGACGCTCGCGCTCGATCCCTTCGACGCCGCCGATGTGGACGCCGCCTATGCAGGCGACACGGCCGCGATCAAGGCGCGCATCGTCGAAGTCGTTCGCGAGAACTTCGAGGACACGGGCGTGCAGATCGTGACGTCCGACGACCCGGCTCCGGCGGCGGGAACGTTCAGCAGCATACACTTCGGCGCGTTCAGCCCGACGAAGTTCGGCGTGGCCGACGGCGTGGATCACGGCAACAAGGACTGCTGCGACGACGGCATCGTCTTTACCAACGGTTTCGACAACCCCTTCGGCACGCGGCCGTCGACCAACGGCATCGGCACGGCCATAGGCAACGTCGCCGCTCACGAGGCGGGCCATCTGCTCGGCCTCAACCACGTCGCCGACGTGACCGCCCTGATGGACAACACCGGCACGGCCAGCACACTGCTCGCCGACCAGGACTTCAAGACGGCACCGCTCAGTCCGTCGGTCTTTCCCGTCGGCAACCAGAACGCCGCGGCGTTGTTGCAGCGCGTTGTTCCGAAATAGTCGAAGGTAGACGTTTCCCCAAACTCTCGGCTAGGGGGGGGAGTCGCCCCCCCCCTCAACCCGCAATGCCGAAGCAGGATTGTCATGCCAAACGACACGTTCGAGGCACTTCTTGTCGAGCAGCAGCCCGACGGGGCGTACGCGCGCCGCATCGCCGAACGGCATCTCTCCGACTTGCCCGATGGCGATGTGCTGATCGACGTGGCGTACTCTTCGCTCAACTACAAGGACGCCCTGTCGGCGAGCGGGCATCGCGGCGTGACTCAACAATACCCCCATACGCCCGGCATCGACGCCGCCGGCGTTGTACGCACGAGTCGGACAGACGCCTGGGCGCCGGGCGATGCCGTGATCGTCACGGGCCACGACCTAGGCATGAATACGCCCGGCGGGCTGGGTGGTTGCATCCGCGTGCCGGCCGACTGGGTTGTTCGGTTGCCGGCGAGCCTGACGCCCAAGGAGTCGATGATCGTCGGCACGGCCGGCTTCACGGCGGCGGCCTCGTTGCACTATCTCGAGCACAACGGCCTGGCACCGGACGCCGGCGAGGTTCTGGTTACCGGCGCGACCGGCGGCGTGGGGAGTTTCGCCGTCGCGATGCTGTCACATCTGAGCTATCGCGTCGCGGCCCTCACGGGCAAGCCCGATCGAAGCGACTTTCTCACGAGCCTCGGTGCCCGGGAGATCATCGATCGCAGCGAACTCGCCGCACCGTCCACGCGGCCGCTCCAGAAGAGTCGATGGGCCGGCGTTATCGATACGGTCGGCGGGCCGATTCTCGGCAATGCGATCGCGCAGCTCCGTAGCGGCGGCGGCGCGGCGATCTGTGGGCTGGTCGCCTCACCGGATATTGCCACAACCGTCTATCCCTTTATCTTACGCAACATCGCTCTGTTCGGCGTCGCGTCGGCCGATACGCCGATGCCGCTGCGCCGCGTGTTGTGGACAAAGCTCGCCGGCCCCTGGAAGCCGCCGGCCCTCGATGCACTGGCGACAGAGATTACCCTGGCCGAGGTTCCGCCCCGTCTCAACGCGCTGCTGGCCGGCGAGAGCACAGGCCGAGTGGTCGTCAGGCTGGCGTGAAACGACAGTGGCCGAGGCAAGGCCGATCGGATAATGTGAGAACGCGTGACGACTCTGAAGGACAGATGGGGCAATCTTTGGCGGCGGCTGGTAGCCGTGGGCGATGCCGACGCGCAGTTCGCGCGGCTGAGCGCCGCGTATTCGGAGCCCCATCGGGCCTACCACACCCTCGAACACATCGAGACCCTTTTCGCCGAATTCGACGCCGCCCGGCAGCTCAGCGAGCGGCCTGACGAGGTCGAATACGCGATCTGGTTTCACGATGCGGTCTACGACGCCCGCAGCGACGTCAACGAGGAGAAGAGCGCCGACCTGGCCGCCGAGGTTGCGAGCGAAATCGGCCTGCCCCCCGCGTTCGCTTCCTCCGTCCGGGCATTGATCATCGCCACCGACCACGCCGCCGCCCCCACGGCACGCGACGCTCAACTCATCGTGGATTGCGATCTGGCTCCGTTGGGATGCTCCGCCGAGCAGTTCCGAGAGAATGGCAAGCGGGTCCGGCACGAATACGCCTGGATCCCGGAGGACGAGTACATCGCCCGCCGCAGTGCGTTCCTCGGCCAGTTCCTGGCTCGTCCGCACATCTACTGCACGGACCCGTTCCGCGAACAGTACGAAGCCCAGGCCCGTCGAAACCTTCAATCCGTGATATCGGGCCGCTAGCGTCGCTCTCCTGGTGGCCGTATCACGCTTCACGATACTCAGAAGGCCCCAAGCTCGAAGACATCAAACTCTCCTTGTCCAAACGCCATCTCGAACGCCGGCATGAACTTGATTCCGACCCGTGACAACACTACCCTGGAGGTTGTTCGTAGGAACGAGGAATGGCGTCATACACCCGGCCCGGAAAGGGTCGGCGCTCTTGGGGGAGCCCCGCAATGCCTTCACACACTACGCGAGTTCGTGCGACGGTCGCCCTGGCGGTCGCGTGCCTGATGGGGGGCGCGGCGACGGTCGTCGATGCCACTGAGGTCTGGGTCGGCCTGGACTACACGTTCACGAAAGCACCGAACGCCAACTGGACCTGGCCGCAAAACCAGGATCGCATCACCGACAACGTCTGGATCACGCGGGGCAACAACAAGGGCATCTTCAACATCGCACAGGAAGCTTCCTACCAGGGCAGCAGCACGAGCGGCCCCAGCCCCGTCGACACAGAATGGGCCTTCGGCACGACGGCGGACCTGAGCGACCCTGCACCCCCGACCTTCAGCACATGGGCCATTCGAGCGGGTGGAAGCCCGACGAGCCTTGTCGGCCAGAACATGATCGCCCACCTGATCACCGACGACATCTTCATGGACATCAAGTTCCTCAGTTGGTCGTCGGGCTTCGGCGGCGGTGGCGGGTTCTCGTACATCCGCGCCGTGGCGCCCGAGCCAACCACGCTCTCGCTACTCGCCTGCGGCACGTTGGCCCTGCTGCGCCGTCGACGCCGCTGACGAGCCCACGGCCTCCAATCGCATTCTCCCTGTGAAGAGCCGCGGGCTTCAGCCCGCGCGGTCCTGCGGAGGAAGAGTGCGCCTCCAGACAAGGAGAGATTGCTCGCTGCCGCCTGCCAGTGGATACCACCGCCCATTGAACGGCCGCGTCCCGGCGCGCCGGGAAAACCCACAGCCCCTCCTCGCCTCTTATTCGACCCTCCACGCGCGGATTCCGCGCGGCTTGCTCGCCAGATTCGGCGCGACGCGACCACCGTTTTCTCCGATAAACAAGCTGGTATCGATTCGCAGTGCCCGGAGCTTCAGGACGGCTATCGCCGACCGGGCCGGCACCTGAGGATGCAGTATGTCGCCGGATTCGTACAGCCGTCATTCCTCCACGCGCCGACGGTGCATCGTCGTCGCCACGGCACTAGCTTGCCTCGTGTTGGCGGATGTTCTGGTGCGCTGGGCCGCCGACGATCTGAGGGCATACTACGTCCACGCCTACAATCGCAAACTCGCGACCATCGCCGATCAATCGCCCAAGCCGGAGATCGTCCTCATGGGTTCTTCCAGGGTGAAGTACGGGTTGGTCCCTTCGGAGTTCGAGAAGCTCACCGGCCTTCGCACGTTCAACCTAGGCATCGCGGCGTCGAAGACGCTCGAATGGCAGAAGGTGACCCAACGGCTATTGGAGAAAATGACGCCCAGTCTCATCGTGTTGGGCGTGAACGCCAGCGTCGTGCGGGCCGACTATCTGCCCGTTCCGGCGGCTCGCGATCTTTGGGACTTCGACGACTTCGCGGCCTACTGCTGGTCGGACGGTTGGTCCGGCGAGATCGCGGGGCACTACCTGGTTCGCAATGCCGGGGCGGGCTGGCGTCTGTATCACGACCGATTCGAACTGCGAATGATGGCGCAGGAGCAACTCGGATCCATCCTGCCGAAGCACGCTCAACAGGCCACCGAGCGTCGTGCCCGCGTCTCGACGATTCTGCCACCCGATGGCTTTGAGCATCCCTGGCTCTATGGCCGCCGCTTGCGCAACCTGCAGGTCATGCTGGACGAAGACGGCGAGGCAAATGTGTGGGCCGCTCAGGTGCCGGCCTGCTCGCCCGACGCCAAAGCGGTCGAGCACTTCCACACATTGCTGAGGATGTTCCACGCACGCGAGATCCCCGTCATCGTCGCCTACCTTCCGAACAGTCCGCGTACGGAGAAGCGATGGGCCGGCGTCGAGCCGGCCATGATCGCCATGATCGAGGGAGTTTGCCGAGAGAACCGAGTGCCCTTTGTGTCCTGTTCGCAGGCAGACCTGCCGCGGACGGACGCGGACTACCTGGAGGAATTGCACGCAGGGCTGCCGCTGGCCGAGCGGATCAGCCGCCGCATCGCCGGACGGATCGTGACGCTCGGCCTCTTGGATGGGCCACCGCGCCATTTCGCTCATGCCGGCGATGATCGGGCGAGTTCGCCGTAGATCGTCCGCTTCGAACCCACCTTCCTCAAGAAAGCACAATAGAATCCGCCGTCGGGCGTTTGGCCCAGGGCTAACCCCCACCGTTGTGTGACGGATTCCGAAGTCCGAGGGCGTATCCATGTACCGACCCCTGCACTTGGCGGCGGCGATCGGACTGTTCGTAGCTACGACGACGGCCTCGAGTCTTGCCGCCGACGCACCGTCTGCCCCGTTGGCCAGTTCCGAGGCCTGGTCCTACGACCGGGCGGCTCATCTCCTGCGACGGGCCGGCTTCGGCGGGACGCCCGAGCAGATCGCCTTTCTCGAAAGGCTCGGTCGAGCCGGAGCCGTCGAATACTTCGTCGAGTACGAACGCATCGCCGCCGACCCGGTCGCCGTCCGCGTGGAGCCGTACAAGCCACGGCAGCGCGGCATGGCCGATCTGACCCGCGAGGAGAAGCAGAAGCTCCGCAACGAGCGCCGGCGTCTCGATCGGCTGCAATTCAGCCGGATTGTTCGCGCGTGGATCGAAACAATGGTTTCCACGCCGCGGCCCCTCGAGGAGAAAATGACACTCTTCTGGCACGGACATCTGACCAGCGGCTATCGCGAAGTGAAGTTCAGCCGGGCGATGTACGATCAGAACCTGCTACTCCGCCGCCATGCCAGCGGCAACTTTCGCGATCTGCTGCTGGACATCACCGACGATCCGGCGATGATCCTCTATCTCAACACCCAGCAGAACCGCAAGGGAAAGCCCAACGAAAACTATGCCCGCGAACTCATGGAGTTGTTCACCATGGGCGAGGGCACCTACACCGAGCGCGACATCAAAGAGGCGGCGCGTGCCTTCACGGGCATCGCCGTCGAGCGCCGATCGGGCGAGACCGTCTATCTCGAACGTCAACACGACTTCGGCGAGAAGACCTTCCTCGGACGCACGGGCAACCTTCAGCCGGTCGATATCATCGACACGATCCTCGAACAGCCCGCGACGGCGGAGTACATGGCGCGGAAGCTCTGGACGTTCTTCGCATACGAGGATCCCGAGGACCCGATCGTCCAATCGCTGGCGAAGGTGTTGCGAGACAGCGGCTACGAGTTCAAGCCGATGTTGACGGCCATGTTCTCGTGTGACGCTTTCTACAACGATCGGGCACGCTTCACGCATATCAAGAGCCCCGTCGAGTTGATGATCGGAACGATGCGCGTGCTGGACATCCCCGCGATGGATACCGGCTCGATGGGCCGCGGCCTCGAGAAGATGGGCCAGATGCTGATGCAGCCGCCGAACGTCAAGGGCTGGGACGGCGGGGCCTCGTGGATCACGACCAGTACGCTGTTCAACCGCTACAACGTCCTGGGCGTCGTACTCGAAGGCACGGACAACAAACGAGCGAGGCAGCAGCGCCGGCGCATGTTGAAACGACTGGAGAAGACCTTCGGCGGAGAGGCCGCGCTGGGGCCGAATGATGTGTCGCCGATGCAACCACCCTACGATCCCATGCCCGTGGTCAAGACAGAGAAACTGAGGACGCCGGCCAAGGTCGTGGACTACTTCGTGGAACGCCTGCTGCAACGCTCTATCGATCCGAAGCGACGCCGCGTGCTGATCGACGCTCTGAAGAA
>CAYYPB010000139.1:0-7080 GCA_964473405.1 uncultured Planctomycetaceae bacterium | reverse complement strand
CAGCAGGCAGAGTCGCGCCACGCCGGTGGGGGCGCGCCGCCGGCTCGCCCGCGCAGTTTTCGGCTGCGCCCTCTCGCCCGAGGCCGTGGAGATCGCCCGCCGCCGGCTAGAGGCACTCGATTCTGCGTGATCCGATAAAGTAGGTGCAGGGCGACTTCCAACACTGAAAACGTCGATTCTGGCTCATCCGCCGCGTGTGGGGCATTCCGATGTCCGGCCCGATTCGAGAGCCCGTGATGCCCGAGCCCCCTTTTTCGATTACGATGATATGGTAGCAGCACTGGATGAGCTGCCACGTTTGGCAGGCGAGCGGGATCAGTGGCAGATCCGGATGATCGCAGGCCCGCGAGCCAACAACCAGGAGATCGCGATGAAGAAGGCCAACCTGGATTGGGAAAACCTGGAGTTCGGATACCTCAAGACGGACTACAACATCCGCTACACCTGGAAGGACGGCGCCTGGGACGAGGGCGTGGCCTGCTGCGATGAAGCGATCCCGATGCACATGGCGGCCTGTTGTCTTCATTACGGCCAGGAGTGTTTCGAGGGCCTCAAGGCCTATGAAACTGCGGATGGCGAGGTTTCGCTCTTCCGGCCGGAGGAAAACGCCAAACGGATCATCCGCTCGTGCAAGAAGCTGCTGATGGAGCCGCCCTCCGTCGAGATGTTCCTCAGCGCGGTCCACAACGTGGTCAACCTCAACCGCAAGTTTGTCCCGCCCCACGGATCGGGCGCGAGTCTCTACATTAGACCCCTCGTCATCGGCACAGGCCCGCGCATCGGCGTCCGGCCTGCCGACGAATACATGTTCATCGTCTTCGTCACGCCCGTCGGCCCGTACTTCAAGACGGGCTTCAAGCCCGTGGACATCGTCGTCGAGGAGTACATCGACCGGGCGGCCCCGCTCGGCGTCGGCGACGTCAAAGCGGGCGGCAACTACGCGGCGGGCATGCGGGCCAGCCTCGGCGCCAAGAGCAGAGGTTTCACCGAAGTCCTCTATCTCGACGCGCGTCAGAAACGCTTTATCGACGAGTCCGGCCCGGCCAACTTCTTCGCCATCACGCGGGAGGATCACTACATCACGCCCGAGAGCCCGTCGATCCTGCCGTCGATCACAAATGAATCGCTCATGATGATCGCCGAGGACATGGGGCTCGAGCCGCGGCGACGCCCCATTGAGATCGAAGAGATCTTCGACTTCAAGGAGGCTGGCTGCTGTGGCACGGCCGCTGTCATCACGCCCATCGGCTCGATCACCTATCGCAATCGCAAAGCCGTCTATTCGCCTGACGGAAAGCCCGGCCCCCTTTGCACGGAACTGTACCGCAAGCTGACTGCCATTCAGCTCGGCGACGAACCCGATCCGTACGGTTGGACGAGCGTCGTGCCGAATGCGGAGAGCAGCGCGCTGAGCTGTTCCAGCTAGCGATAGGTCATGACCCGTTGCCTGTCAGGACCGACCCCATCCCGGCCGTCGTGGCCATGCAGACCGAAGCCGCCCGGCGTCTGGGCATGACGGTACGGAACCTCGACGCGGACTACGGCTATCTGTTCGAACTTCGCCGAGGCGACCGGCGTGCCACCATGCTCGGCGGTCGGTCGCCGCTCAATGATGCCGTGGCCGCGCGCATCTGCGAGGACAAGTTCTATACCCAGTTGCTCCTGGACGGTGCCGGCCATCGCGTCGCGACGACGCAGCGATGCCTCGCCCCCGGCTACTTCAAGAACCCCACCCTCGCCGCATCAGCCGGCATCGAGCCCGGCCTGACATTCGCTCGCGAATACGGCTACCCGCTGGTCGTCAAGCCGAACCGGCTATCGCACGGTCGCGACGTGGGGGTCGTGGATGACGAACAGCAGTTGACCACCGCCGTCGAGCGCATCTGGCGGTCAGATTACATCGCCCTCTTGCAGGAGAAGCTCGACGGCGTAGACTTGCGTCTCGATTTTCTGGACGGCACCTACCTCGCCGGCTACATCCGCAGACCCGTGGTTATCGAGGGCGACGGCACTCGCACGATCCGACAACTCGCTGCGGCAAAGGATCAACGGTTCGGTCACGACACGTTCTGGCAGCGTACGGCCGACGACCCCGTCTGGTGTCGCGAGGTTCTCGAACAGGGCCGCGACGCCGAGTCGATCCTACCCGACGGCGTGCGGATCGACCTCAGTGGGGACATTCTGAATCTCAACGGTTGGGCCATGGCAGAACCCATCGCAGAGTTGCCGAGCGCGTGGCGGGACCACTGCCTAGCCATCGGAGCCGCGCTCAATCTGCGACATTTCGGAATCGATCTGAGAAGCGCCGGCCTACACTCGCCGCCGAAATCGGCCGCGATCATCGAGGTGAACGCCTCACCGCTACTGCTACAACTGTACAAGATGGGCCACCGCGAAACGGCCCTCGCCGCCCAAGCGAGAGTCCTCGATGCGATCCTCCCGCCGGTGGATTGAGCGTCGCCCCCAATGTGCCCTGCGTTGATCAGCCCCCCGAGAAAACGTCGGCGTGTGAGTATCGAAAGCGGTGTTCAATCACTCAGGAGCACGGCCAGACGTTCTCTCATCAGCCGCAACGCTCGGCCACGATGGCTGATGCGGTTCTTGTGTTCCGCGGACAGTTCGGCCGCCGTCCTGTCCAACTCTGTCACGAGAAAGTGCGGATCGTAGCCGAACCCATTCTCTCCACGCGCGGCATCGATGATGCGCCCCTCCACCGCCCCGCCGGCCGTTGCGAGAATACGGTCGCCATCCGCCAAGGCCAGCTCGCAACGAAATCGCGCCGTTCGCGCCAGCCCCGCCACACCCTGCAATGCCTCGATGAGTTTGCGATTGTTGGCGGCATCTCGCTGGGGGCGCGTCATGCCGGGAACGTGATCGGCGAATCGTGCTGAGAGAACGCCGGGCAGGCCGTCCAGGACGTCGACCTCCAGACCGGAGTCGTCGGCCAGGGTCCAACATCGGGCGGCAGCAGAGTAGTGCCGCGCCTTGAGTGCTGCATTGCCGGCGAAGGTCTGCTGGTCCTCAATCGGCTCAGTGATCTGCCCGGGCAGGTCTTTCAGCGTAAGCCAATGAACGCTCGCATCGCCACCGATCGCCGGCCAGCATTCCGCCAGGACGGCCTCGATCTCCGCAGCTTTCTTGGGATTGCCTGTGGCGATGAGGATTCGCGTGATATGGTGCGGGGCCCTCATCGGTTCGATGCGCGCTGCGATCGTGGGATTCTGGCGAGGAAGGACAGATTCGGGATTCGCTCGACCTCCCGCGTCCTCTTGTCCACGACACGCTTGTATTGGCGGTAGCCGTTCTCGAGATTGTATTGGAACTCCGGCTCCTGGTCGCGCAATCTGTTGACCTGGGCGGTGTAGACCATGTCCCCGTCCATGTTCTGCACCAACGCACCTGGCCCGAACGTCCCGATGCAGATCGACGTTTGTGACCGATCCGTATCGTGACAGTAGTACGCTTCGTAGCCACGTTTGCGCAGATCGGCGACCCACTGATAGGCGGCTTCTTTGTAGTCGTGAAGCGTGGGCGTGTTGTAGGTGACGCCGATGTGCAGCGTGTAATGCCCTGCGGCGTTGCGAAGATCCCAATCATGGCGACCGCCCGAATCGTCCGTGGGTTTCTGGATCGGTCGCGCTTGAAAGAACGGATAATGCTCTCCCCATGCCAGTTTCCGAACGAACTCCAAGTCCCGCTTGATCGCCGGGCTGAGCTGGATCACGAGGTCACCCTTCAGTTGCGACTCGCCATCCACCTTGGCCCGTTTGTAGCGGAGTACATAGTTTCCGTAGAACACGCGGCTGCGATCCTCGGCGTGTTCGACGCGAACCTCATCGGCCTTCAACTCGTGCATGTCCTTCAGCAGCGTCGCCATCTTGTTCGCCATCTTCCGATGGTCCGCCGCCTTGTACTCGTTGCACTCGATCGTCCAGGTTTCCTTCGCGCCGGCCGCCGGGTCGGACCGCCAAGCATTCACCATGCGGTCCCATTCGGCCTTCTCGTTCTGCGAGCAGCCGAGCGCAGCCCACGTGACGAACAGCAAACCCGCGAATGTCCTGACAGATCGAAGCATAAATGACCCTACTTCCCGCCGCGGCCGGCGAGCGACGTCTTCTGAATCGTACGCAGCTTGCGGATGCCCTTCTGCGCCGAGGCGAGCATCTTGCTCATTTGCGCCTCGCCGAACGTGCCGGACTCCGCCGTGCCCTGGACCTCGACGAACCGGCCTCTCCCCGTCATCACCACGTTGAAATCCACCTGAGCGTTGCTGTCCTCGATGTAGCAAAGGTCCAGTAACACCTTATCATCGACCAGACCCACGCTCACCGCCGCAATGGAATCCTCGATCGGGTTCGCCTTGAGCAACTTCGCTCCGCGCAGCTTCCGCACGGCATCTACCAGGGCGATGTAGGCCCCCGTGATCGCCGCCGTCCGCGTGCCGCCGTCGGCCTGAAGAACGTCGCAGTCGAGCCAAATCGTCCGCTCGCCCAGCTTCTTCATGTCCACGATGGCTCGTAGCGATCGGCCGATCAGACGCTGGATTTCCTGCGTTCGGCCATCGATGCGTCCGGCACGGTTTCGCGCGCGGCGTTCACCCGTACTGCTCGGGAGCATCTCGTATTCGGCGGTCACCCAGCCCAGGCCCGCCGCCTCGCGCCATCGCGGGACCGATTCTTCCACCGTCGCGGTGCAGAGAATGTGCGTGTCGCCGCTCTTGATGAGCACCGAGCCCGCTGGGGCCTTTGTGAAACCGCGCTGCACCTTGATGGGCCGAAGCTCGTCGGCCCGTCGTCCGTCCACTCTGGGCATGAACAATCCTCAATAAAGCCGCCGATGACATCGGTCGGTCGTTGACACAAAGCCGCCGATGGCATCGGAGGTCTGCTCGTATCGGTCGGACCCTACAAACGCGCCGCCACGCGCGACCCGATTGAACCCGACCGCGCGGTCAACCGCAACCGCCGCCGCGTCTCGCCCGCAGGCGACATCTCGACCCACAGCGTCTCCGGCCCCATCGCATCCGCCACCCGATCGGCCCATTCCACGAGGACCACACCGCCGCAACCGCACATCTCCTCGAAGCCGATCCCCTCTAACTCGTCCGCCCCGCTCAGGCGATAGGCGTCCAGATGGAACACGCGAACGCGACCCTTGTATTCGTTCACCAACACGAAGGTCGGACTCGTCACGATCCGGTCGTCCGCCACGCCAAGACCGACCGCCAACCCCTTGGCCAGATGCGTCTTGCCGGCTCCGAGTTGGCCGACGAGCGCGACCCCGTCGCCCGGCAACAGCGCATCACCGATGCGCCGGCCGATCGCGATCGTCTCTTCAACGGACCCCGACTCCGATTCCCCCACCCATTCACCATGCGTCATTGCGGTCATGTGAAGTGCTGCCAGCCTCCCCCGGCCAAGTTGGTCTCTCGACCGTCCGCCGCTCGCAGGCGAACCCCCGGGGTCTGAACCACGTCACCCACGCCCGTCCAGCAGCCGGCAAACTCCCCGTCAACCTCCATCGAGTCACGAGGCGTCAATCCCGACATCGCCCCGGCCGCGGCCGCAAACAGCAGCTCGAAATCCTCGCCATCCTCTAACGCATGGCGAATCGCGGACCGACCGTCCTCGCTTGCCGCGGCAACGGCCGCGTCCGACACGACACTTTCGATCGCCTCCGCATCGAACACGAATCCGCAACCCGATGCCTTCGCCATGCGCGGCGCGTCGGTCGCAAGGCCGTCGCTCAGGTCCATCATGGCGTGCAGATCATTGCCCAGTCGCTCGGCCAACCACCGAGCCTCGTCCACGCGCGGCGTGAAGGCCAGATGATGCCCGCTGAGACTGCCGCCGAGCTTCCCCGTCACGAAGAGCCCGTCGCCGGGGACGGCCCCGTCGCGTCTCACCGGCGCGATCCCGGTATACGCATCTGCCAGCACTGTGACGTCCACCACTAACGGCCCCGACCAACTGTTCGTGTCACCGCCGACGATCGCACAATCGAACGCGCGGGCCAGCGACTCCATCCCGACGAACAGCCGTTGGGCTTGCTCGATCGACCACGCGTTCGGCAGCGCCACGCTCACCAGTGCGTATCGCGGCTGCACGGCCATCGCCGCACAATCGGACAGGCTCACCGCCAAGGCCTTGCGCCCGATCTGCTCCGGACTGTGAACCGCCGCGTCGAAATGCACGCCGTCCATGAGCATGTCGGCCGTGGCCAGCGCCGCATCGCCGGGCGTTGCCACCATCGCCATGTCGTCGCCGATGCCCATGCGAACACCGGACTGCGCCGCGACCGGCGGAACGGGGAATCGAGAAGCGATCCAAGCCACTAGGTTGTTTTCGCTCTTGTCCATGAGGCCCGTATTCTAGTGTTCCGTCATGCATGAATCGACCATGCCCGAAACGGGGCCACTCAGGGATGGAAGAGTCGCGGGCTTCAGCCCTTGGCCTTGCCCACAAGTTCCTCCTTGTGGGCAGGTTGCCGAGACGACCCAGGTAAGGGGCAGGGTGGGCGAGATTGACGCCGGAGGCGTCACGGATAGTAGCCACGGGTGTAGCGCAGCGGAACTCGTGGGAACGGTCGTCGCTTGTACGATCCCGCCCCGGCAGGGGCGGAGGAGGAGTTCGCACCAAGCCCTGTGCTTGCGCGATCCTGCAAGTCGAAGGCGTTCGGCATCCACCGCCCCTGCCGGGGCGGAACGTGCGTGTTTCCGTTCGTGACCACGGGTTCCGCTGCGCTACACCCGTGGCTACTTGCCGTCGCCCCGCCAGGGCGAACCCGTGGACGCACCCTCGCAAGACTTGGGGCATGGGGATATGGGTAAAGCCAAAGGCTTCAGCCCACGCGGACGTTCCCTCCGCGCGCCGCCCTGTGACAAGAAGAACGCGCGGAGAGTGAGACATCGAGTGCCGGCTCAGAGCACTGGCGATGGCACGGAAACCCGTCGATGACGCTCTGGGCTCTGACTGCAACTCGTCGCATCTCCAAGCCACCCTTGCCGCACGGCCATCGAGGATGTTTAATATGACAGCGCTAGGTCGCCATCCAAGGGACGAGCCGCGGGCTTCAGCCCGC
>CAYYPB010000138.1:0-7119 GCA_964473405.1 uncultured Planctomycetaceae bacterium | reverse complement strand
GATCCCCCCTTGACAAGGACACGCTCATGGAAGCCCCAAACGCCAGCGCGGGGTCTTCGTGGCCTGCCTGTAGGTCTTCTGACCCGTCGCTTGCGCTCTGGGCTCGGATTGTCACTGCGGGGCCTACGCTGGCTTGACGGCGATCTGCCGGGGTTTGGCGGCCTCGACCTTGGGCAGCGTGATCGTCAGCACGCCGTCCTTCAGTCCCGCCTCGATCTTCTCCGCGTCGATGTCATCCGGCAGACGCAGCGTCCGCGTGAACCCGCCGCAGCCTCGTTCGCGCCGATGGTAAGTGACGTTCTCGTCGTCGGTCTTCGTCTCGCGCCTGCCCGAGATCGTCAGTTCGTCGGCGAGCATCTCGACCTCGATGTCCTCCATGGCCAAACCGGGGAGTTCGACCTCGATGAAGAGGCGGTCGCCATCTTCCCAGGCGTTGAGGGCAGGCCCCCGCCCGCAGCGGCCGAACGTCCCTTCGAGCGTGGGGAGGGCGTCGCCGAACACACGGTTCATCTCTTGGCTGAGTTGGCCGAACGCCTGGGCCGGAACAAGTCTTCGCATCAACATGGTCAGGTTCCTCCTGGATCACGATTGCCGTCTCATCGCCACGACAGCCGCGGCGTCGGGAGGGTATCGATACAACCGGCGTGCCAGTGATGAGCGGAAGCCGGTCGCGCGAACCTAACTCTAGTATTTGCCGTACGTTACGATTCTTCGCCATCCCAAGTCGGAGTCGGGGGGCCTGCCAAACGAGCCTGCCGCGATGGCGCGGATTGGCAGCATCGGTCGCGCTCGGGGCCGCGCCAAACGGCAAGCCGCCAATCGACGTCTGCGTGGTGCTGTGCCTTGCGAAGAGTCTTCGCCGGCGCGGTTTCTCGGGACCGGCGTCTCGCGTAGGATGCTCCGTTCTGCCATGACGGCGGGAGTTGGGAGCAAGAGCCACATGGGCAGTATCGGCCCACCACCGAAAACGCGGGGCGTCATCACCAAGAAGGGCAGCTCGCCGCTGCACTTCCTTCGCGTGCTGCGCTTCTCCAAGCCGTTCATGCGGTATCTCTATCCGGCACTCATCTGCGTCGTCTTCGTCGCGATGACCTACTCGCTCAACCTCGTCGCGCTGATGCCGCTCGTCAAAGTCATCGCCGACGAACAGGGCATCCCCGCCTGGACGCACCAGTACATCGCCGAAAACCGCCTGGACCTGACGCTGATCGACCGCGATGGAAAGCTCCAAGTTGTAGAGTTTGACGAGTCGTCGCCGTTGGACAAGGCGTTTGACGAATGGAAATCCCTCACGCTAGAAACCGTCAACGGTCAAGACGGCGCGACCGATGATCTGCTGGAGATGATGTCCACAGCGCCGGACGACGCCGAGATCCGTCTCGGTTTCATCCGCGACGCAAGCGAGACGGCCGTCGAGGTCACGGTGACACCGGGCCCGGTCTCGCTGCTGATGCGACAAACCCAGACGATCGTCGGATGGCTGCCCGCCGGCGACAGCATCGACGCCAAGTGGAACACGCTCATCATCATCATGGTCACGGTGCTGGTCATCGGTATGTTCGGGGCTGTCTGCCGGTTCTTCGGCGAGTATCTCATCGCCCTGGTCTCAGGCCGAACCGTCGTGGCCCTGCGCCGCCAAATGTACGAGCGCGTGCTGCGTCTGCCGATCTCGTACTACTCGACGCACGGCGTGAGCGACCTCGTCTCGCGATTCGTCCAGGACAGCCAGGACATCTATCGCGGCCTCAACTTCGTTTTCGCCAAGACGCTGCGCGAGCCGCTCAAGGCGATGTTCGTCTTCGCCGTCGCGATGGCGATCGACTGGCGTGTGACGATGATCGCGGTCATCAGCGCCCCGTTGGCCGGCCTGCTCATTCGTAAGTTCGGCCGCTTGATCCGCAAGGCCAATCGTCGACTGCTAGAACAGTACGGCCGAATGCTCGCCGCGCTCAACGGCGCCCTGCAAGGCATCCGCGTCGTCAAAGGCTACGGAATGGAGCGCTACGAACGCCGCCACCTCTTCTGTGTCGACCAGCAGATGCTCAAGCAGCAGCTCAAGATCGCACGCGTCGAGGCCATGTCCAGCCCCGTCTTCGAAGTCATCGGCCGCATCGCGGCAACCTTCGCCGTACTCTACTTCGCCGACCTGATGCTCAACGGCCACATGTCGTTCTCCAAGTTCGCCACGCTCGGTGCCTGCATGGCGGGCATGTTCGACCCCATCCGCAAGATGTCCTCGTTCTACAACAAGATGCAGCGAGCCAATGCCGCGCTCGACCGCGTCTTCGAGATCATCGACTTGCCCGTGCAGGACGAAGAGTCCGGTCGCAAGCCTGCGATGTCGGCCATGCAAGAGACGATCGAGTTCCGCGATATCGGATTCACCTACCCCGGTGCCGACCGACCGGCCCTCGACGGCGTAAGCCTGACGGTCCGCCGCGGCGAGCGCATCGCATTCGTCGGTCCCAACGGCTGCGGGAAGACGACGCTCCTGTCATTGTTGATGCGGTTCTTCGACCCAGACAGTGGCGAGATCCTCTTCGACGGCAAGTCGGTGCATGCGCATTCGCTCGACTCATTGCGCCGCCAGATGAGCCTCATCACGCAAGACACGGTCATCTTCGCCGATACGATCGCCAACAACATCGCCTATGGCGATGATCGTTTGCTTCGGCAGGCCGTTCTCGCGCAGCGCCATCCCGAGCGCAACTATCGGTTCGAGTCGTTCAAGCAGCGGATCGTCCACGCCGCCAAAGCCGCCCATGCCGACGAGTTCATCAACGAGAAGCCCGACAAGTACGACACGATGGTCGGCGAACACGGCGCGACACTCTCCGGCGGGCAGAAGCAGCGCCTCGCCATCGCCCGGGCCGTGCTTCGCAACGCACCGATCTTCATCTTCGATGAGGCCACCAGCCAAGTCGATGCCGACAGCGAGGCGAAGATCCACGATGCGGTGGAACGCTTCCTCGAAGATCGCACGGCGCTCATCATCTCACATCGCAGTTCGACCTTCCGGCAGGCCGATCGAATCGTCGTGATGGACAAGGGACGCGTGCTGGAGATCGGCACCCACGACGAGCTCATGGGGCGATGCGAGCTCTACAGGTCGCTGTACAACAGCCAGATGGGCGGGGCCACGAAACCGTCCGTGGCATCGGCGTAACTAGAAAACCGCCGATACCATGGGCGGCCTTGTGGGGTCAGTTCCGCCGCAGCAGCACGACGGTGACGTCCTCCGGCTGCTTGCCGTCTGAGACGAAGTCCGCCAAGTCCGACGCCAACTCACCCAGAACGAGACCGGGCGCATCGCCCAGGCCGTCGCAGAGATTCTCCTTGAGACCGGCGAAGCCGAAGACCTCATCACTGCCGTTGACCGCGCGATTCACACCTTCGGTCGCCAACGCGATCGAATCGCCATGCGTCAACTCGAACGCGCTCGACTCGAACGCGGGCGATCGCGTCTGGCCGATGGGCGGCATCCCTTCGGACGAGACCATCTCGCACGTACCGTCGCCGCGGACCCTAGCCAACGCCACGCCGCGCCCCGCCAGACAGTAGGTCACCTTGCCGGTCTGCGGGCAGACCCACGCGGCACCGAGATCGATCTGATTGCTCGAATCCGCAGAAAAAAGCATCCAGTTCAACGCGCGGGCGAACAGATGCGGCGCCTCGGAGTAGAGTGCCGCCGATCGAAAGGCTGCTCGAAGCTCGGCAAAGTGGCGGGGCAAGGCAATAAGATCAACGCCGAGCTTCGCCACGAGGATCGCGGCGGTCTTGTCGCGATGCTGAACGATGTCGTAGAAGTCGCAGCAGCTTTCGGTGCCCATGTGACGGTAGGCCGCCGCCTGCAATTCGTCCCACAACGGCAATGAGGTCGGCGTGACGGCATCCTGCGTTGCACGCGCGAGCTTCTGTTCGGTGGAAACCGTCGCGCGATGCTTGGCCGCCGATTGGAGCATCGCCGTGGCGATCGGGATCGCCGCGCAACTCGCCATCGCCTTGAAAGCGTTGAGCGACTCCTCACCATAGGGCTCGGCGTCCGACGCGTTCTCGACATAGAGCATGCCCAAGACGCCGCTCTCCCCCTCCAACGGCACGGCCATCGCCGAGCGGACCCCATCGACAGGAACTTCCGGCGAACACACATGCTGGCCGTGCTCCATGCAGCGGCTCTGCGTTTTCTGCGAGAAGGACGGCCTGGTGCAGGGCTTGCCCTTGCTGGACTGCCCGAGCGAAAGATCGAACTCGCCGTGATCTTCCTTGCGGATGCCGATCCAGGCCTGGCTGGCCTCGAACGTGCGGATCATCGCCCGAAGGACCGGCGGCAGTGTGTCGGCGATGGACTCGACCTGACTGAGCCGAATCGCCAGGAGGGTCATCTGCTCCAGATGCTCCTTGGACACGACCATCGCCTGGTTTTCTTTGTGGACAATCGCACCCAGCGGCAGCGTGTCAGCGTGGCTCTTCGTCAGCGCGACGAGCCGGTCGTGCCGCATCTCCTCACGGCTCTTGTCCGACTCGGCGAAGAACCGCACCGAGAACGTGCCAAACTCGACCTCGTCCGCATGACGCAGTTTCGCTCGGGTCTTTTGCACGGCACGGTTCAGGCAGGTAGGCGTCGAAAGGTCCACCACCTCTAGCCACCACAAACCGTCGTCGTCCTGGAGGATGTTCGCCTGGTGGCGACTGATGCGCGAATCCGCCAGATGCACATGACACGAAGGGTCCGACCCGATCGTGATCGTCCCGCCATTGGCACGGACCGTGTTCCGCAGCCGCCGCTTTTCCAAGATCATCAGGTGCATCGCGTTTGCCCATCACGCCCGATTTGCCGGCAGCCGAACGCAACGTGGCCACCGCCTCCATGTTATTCCGGATCGCTGGGCGATGTAAAGAGAATACTGTCCCCACACAAAGCCGCCGATGGCAATAGGCGTTCTTGCTGTTGCTACCGCCGATACCACCGACGCCCTCATGCCGATGCCCCGCTGTAGTGCTTCAGGCCGAAACGCCAAAACCGGCTGCTGACGGCCAACAGAACCCCCGCAATCACCACGGCGGCCACCGGAGACCACGAGGGAACACCCTCAACGCCGTCACGGCCCGCCAGCGTGGCCGCCGGAAACGTCGTGATGAAAGCCAACGGCAAGATGAACGTCAGCACCCACTGCACCCAGGGGCGGTAGATCGCAATCGGGAACCGGCCGGCCTCGAACACGTTCCAGAAGACCATCTCGATGTTCTGCACGCGGATGAACCAAAAGCAGAGCGTCGCCAACATCAGCCAGATCGAATAGATGATGGCGAACGCGGCCGTGGTCATGAGGACAAACAGCAGCACCGCCCCCAGCGAGAGATCGTGCGAGAGCCGGTACGCGCCGTAGAACGCCACGGTCGCGCCCAACAGAACATCGCTCACGCGCCACACGACGAACTCGCGAATGCTGACGAGAACTTGCGAGTTGATCGGCCTCAACAACACGAAGTCCATCGTGCCGTCTCGGATGTCGGTCAACACCTTGCGCATGTTCGGAACGATCGACATGCGAATCCCGCCGGCCACGAGCCGATAGACCCCGACGAGAACCAGCATGTGCTCCGTCTGCCAGCCGTTCAGCGTGCGCGTGTTGTGGAAGATTGTCCAGACCGCCAACAGCTCGGCCCCCAGGTGCATCGCCGAAACGAGAAACCGTATGATGAAATCGAACCGATAGGCGGCAAAGTTCTGCACGCTCACGCGAATGAACAGCCAGGATAGACTCAGCGTGCGAATCATCGATTCCTCCTGCAACACCAGAGAGCCGCGGGCTTCAGCCCGCGCGGCCCTACAGCAGCCGGCGGCGTTCCCCCACAAGGAGAAACCACGCGGGCTGAAGCCCGCGGCTCTTGCTACCGGCGTCACGCTACCCACTCACCGCCGAATACCGCCGCACCGCCGCCGTCCACAGCAGCCGAAAGGCGCAAACCACACAAACGACCCAAACCGCCTGCACCGCCACGCCCGCAGCCGCATCCGCCGGCCGAGTCACGTTGCCGATCAATAGCTCCGTCGGAAACGCGTACATCCATCGAAACGGCAGATGCTTGGCGAACCACAACACCGGCCCAGGGAGCGCCTCCAGCGGCGCGAACTTGCCGCCCAGAAACATGGACATCCCAAAGTAGATCTCACCCATCGCGTCCAGCTTCGTCGCCCAGAACGCCACGAGCGAAACCGTGTAGCACAGCAGATAGTTCAGTGCCGCCCCCAGTACGAGCGCCACGACACCCCAACCGACTTGCCACAGCTCCGTCTTGAACTCCGGCTTCACGATCATCGCGAAGATCACCCACATCGGCAGCACGAAGATGAGCGTGATGATCTTGTACGACAGGTTTTCCGAGAGCGACTTCCACAGCGGCAACACCGGCCGCAGCAGCAGGGGCGAAAGCTGGCCGCTGCGAACGAGGTGGCCCATCTGATAGACGTCCCAGGCCCCGCAGACGTGGCTGACGACCATGATGCCGACGTAGTAGGCCGCGAAGCCGCCGCGATCCAGCCCGACGATGGCACCGTCGTCCGAGCCCGCCGCCGCCGTACTCCACATCGCGTAGAGCACGGCCGGGTTGATGATGCCCCAAAGAGACCAGAGCAAAATTTCCGCGCGATACTGAAGCATCAGGGCCAGGTCGGCACGCAGATGCGCCGCCAGCGCTCGCATCGCCGTCCTCATGGCGTCAGAGCCTCATCGTCGGATGGCGTTCTCGCCTCAGCATCGACCGTCCCCCCGTCCGCCGCCCTCGCCTCGCCGCCGAAGACGCGCGAGATGATGTCCTCGATCGGCGGATCCTCGATCGTCAGATCAAACACCGACAGATCGGTCAACAGCCGCGAGGCCACTGCAGCCGTCTCGTTCTTGGGCACGCGAAGCACGAGCTTGGGATGCTCGATCGAGAGCACCTCGCCCAACGCCGACAGATCGTAGTCGCCCAACTCACTGTCCAGATCGATCTTGATGACCTTGTACCGCGCGCGCTTCTATAGGCTCGCCGGGCACGGCTACGTCCGTGGTCGCGAGCCGGTGGCCTACGTCTCGAAGATCCAGAACCGTTACGACAACTACGTGAAGCTGGTCG
>CAYYPB010000137.1:0-7135 GCA_964473405.1 uncultured Planctomycetaceae bacterium | reverse complement strand
GTCGGATGTGCGGGGGGGGGGGGCGCGTTGGCGGCGACGGGTGTTTGCGTGCGGGAGGAAGAGCCGCGGGCTTTCCCGGCGCGCCGGGAAAGCCTGCGGCTCAGAAGCTGTTTCTCGACATTGCCGACGGCGGGTAGAAGTGGCATGCCGATGAATGACAGGGTAGAATGGAGTGCTTGGCTGCCGTTGTGTCGCGGCGGGACTCGTCCTTCCGTGGCGAGCCGCCTACCCCGAGGAGATCATCAATGGTGATTGAAAACCAAATCCTGGCGTTCCTGCCCAGCCTCGGCCCGGCGGAACTCGTGGTCATTGCCCTCATCGCCTTGCTCATCTTCGGTCGGCGGCTCCCGGAAGTCGGCCGCTCTCTAGGCAAGAGCTTCGTCGAGTTCAAGAAGGGGCTCAAGGACACGAGCAGCGAGCTGAGAGAAATCAAATCCGACGTCGAAAAAACGGTGAACGACACGACGGCGTCCGACGACTCGCCGAAATCGTTCAACGCCCCCAAGAATCACAACTCCAACTAACCGGCGCCGACCGTTCCGCAGAACCGCACGCCAAGCCCACGGATCGCAATCGGTGGGCTATTGCCCGGACTCGTACGACTGCAAGAACGCGATCACGTCGTATATGACGTGACACCCCACGGCCAGGCCAAAGCCTCGCGCGACGAACACGACGGCGAGATACGCGCCTGCGGCCGCGCGAAAAGCGAAGGTTCCCGCCGCCCAGGGATCTTCGCCAATCGGCGCATAGTGGTGCAAGCCAAACATCAACGACGAGATGATCACCGCCATCGCGACACCGGCGATTTCCTTCATCCCGAACGTGTTGACGAAGAGGATGATCAGGACGGTGATCGCGATCAGGCGAAAGAGAAGCTCCTCGTAAATCCCCGCCCCCACGCTGAGCAGAAGATCCTCGGTCGTCGAGGTGACCACGCCTGGATCCGCCGCCGTCATGGCTCGCAGGCCCGGCAGCCAGCGATGCAGCATCAGCAGAGGAACCGCCAGCAGAACACTTTCGCCTGCCATCCCCAGCAGCGGCTGCAGCGAGACCTTCCAAGGGTGCCCACATGCGATATGCCACACGAGCAATACAACGACCAGCACGGCCCCGGGAAGGTAAGCCCCCGTCGCGCCGAACAGGCTGAAGAACCAGTGTAAGAGCTGCTCCGCCGCCAGACCTCGCCGCTCGCCAATCCCTACGCCGCTGTAGGTCATGGCCATGCCGATCTCGTACGCCAGGACCATCGGCAACAGGAATACCAAGCTATGCAGCGGCCTGCGCGTCACGTCGAGATAGGCATCCGACAGCGGCGGGCGTTTCTTGCCGCGCGGCTGGCGCAACTGGGTCTTGGGTGGCTTTCGCTTGGGCGATCCGCGAGACATGCCGGTATACTGGGCCGCTCGACTGCACGACGCAACGGCCCGAAGCAATCGCCACAGGAACAACGCGGCATGTCGCCAGGCCGGCCGCCCGGCGGCTTGCCGTTTGGTGCATCGGCGGCCACCAAGATCGTACGCGACTCGATAGAAGGAAAGGCGATGGCGATGAACGAAACGGCCTGGTCTTCAACCACGGGCCAACAGCTCGGACAGATCTTCGACGCACTGCTCGACGCCTACGGCCCGCAGCATTGGTGGCCCGGCGACGGAGGCCCGACCGAGATCATCATCGGCGCAATCCTGACGCAGAACACCAACTGGAAGAACGTCGAGAAAGCGCTCGCGCAACTCCGCGCGGCGAACCTGATGGATTGGGCGGCCCTACGAGACGTGGAAATCGCCGATCTGGCCCAGCGCATCCGGCCCGCAGGCTACTACAACCTGAAGGCTCGACGCCTCAAGCATTTCGTCGATTGGCTCTGGGCCGAGCATGACGGCGAGGTCGATGCGCTCGCCGGCGTATCACTCGGAATCCTCCGAGAAGACTTGCTGCGGATCAACGGCATCGGCCCGGAGACGGCCGACGCCATTCTGCTCTATGCCCTGGAGATGCCCACTTTCGTCGTCGATGCCTATACGCGGCGCGTCGCCGTGCGTCATCGACTCATCGACGAGGAGGTAGACTACGAGCGTCTCAAATCGCTCTTCGAGGATCACTTGCCGGAAGATGTGGGGATGTTCAACGAATACCACGCCCTGCTCGTGGAGGTGGGCAAGCGGCACTGCAAGCCGAAGGCGCGATGCGAGGGCTGCCCGCTGGCAACCTTCCCACACGACGAGCCCAGCACCAGCGAGCCGGGCGGTCCTCCGCCCCGGTGATTCCACGCGCAGCCGCGAGCATTGAGTCCCGGGCCGAGGACGGTCCGGCTCCTTCTGATGTGAACGTCGACAGGCCCTGCTAGTGAGCGATCACACTTCCTTCTGCGGGTTTACCTTGTCCTGTGGCACAGGCGTCTCGCCTGTGGTTCCACCGGCGGGACGCCGGTGCCACAGAGACACGGATACCTCGTCAACCCGCAAGACGAGGCGTGAAGGTGCACTACGTCATCGTCTTGTTCTTGTACGCCTTGTAGGCGAGCAAGATCACGACGATCCCGGCGATGATGAGGTAGTTGTACCAAGGGAACATCGACTCTGAATCGGCGGCGGTGGGGGGGGGGACGACGTCTGTAACGGCGGCCAGCAATTGCAGCATAGCGCTCACTCCTCGATTGCGTTTCTTGCCAGCCCACGCCTTAACAGCGGACGCGCCCCGCAAGACCTGGGCGAGGCATCCGACATCGACTGGACCCGGCGTATCCGGTGCTTCCGCACACTCCAGCGGAGAACCCGTGGCACGAGCGCCCGGCCGCCTGTCGGCGAGTCCGACGTCCGTGCCAGGAGCGGCTCCAGGGAGGATTGTGCGGCAACCGCGCATACGCTGTCAAGCCGGATCGCCGCCGTCCTGAACGCAAATACCGGCCGCCTCGGCATCGACTGGTCCGGCCGCAGTACGATCTCTATACTGACCCGCATGACTGACACCTCAACCAAGCCTGGACCAGCGCGATTCGCCCTGAGCCTCGGCGATTCGCCCCTGACGGTGGATCGGCTGGACGAGGCCCTGGGCCGACCGCTCGACGTGCAAGTCCCCGAGGACGCCTGGCTCCGCGTGCGCCAAAGCCGAGCCACCATCGAGCAACACCTCGCATCGGGCAACGTCATCTACGGCGTCAACACCGGCTTCGGCAAGCTCTGTACGAAACGCATCTCCGAGGCCCAACTGGCCAAGCTTCAGGAGAACCTCCTCCTCTCCCATGCCGTGGGCGTAGGCCCACCGACCCCGCCGTCCGTCGTCCGATGGATGCTGCTGTTCAAGATCAACGCGCTACTCGTCGGGGCCAGCGGCATCCAACCCGAGTGCATCGAATGCCTGCTGGCGATGCTCGAGCACGACCTCTTGCCGGTCGTCCCCACGCGCGGCTCGCTCGGGGCCAGCGGCGATCTCGCCCCGTTGGCACACTTGGTACTCCCGATGATTGGTCGCGGCCAAGTGACGCTCGGTGGTGAGACGCTGGAGGCGACCGAGGCCTTCGACCGTTGCGGCATCCCGCGCGTCCAGCTCGGTGCGAAAGACGGCCTCGCCCTCATCAACGGCACGCAGTTCATGCTGGCCTATGCCGCCGCCATCGCCGTCAGGGCCCGACGCCTTGCCAAACATGCCGACGTCGTCGCGACGATGTCGCTGGAAGCCTATCAGGGCAGTCTCCGCCCCTTCTCCGAAGGGCTCGTCGCATTGCGACCGCATCGCGGCGCAGTCGAAGTGGCCTCAAACGTTCGACGGCTCATGGCCCACAGCGAAATCCTCCTTTCGCACGCGGAGTGCGACGAGGTCCAGGACCCCTACAGCCTGCGCTGCGTGCCGCAGGTCCACGGTGCCTGCCGCGATGCGCTGCGCCATCTGACCGAAACCATCGACGTCGAACTCCAGACCGTGACGGACAATCCCGTCATCGTCGACGGCGAGATCATCAGCGGCGGCAACTTCCACGGCGAACCATTGGCGCTCACCATGGACTATCTCGCCATGGCGCTCACCGAGTGGGCCAACATCTCCGAGCGACGGCTCTATCTGCTCCTGTCGGGCCCCACCGGCCTGCCCACGTTGCTCATGAAAGATACCGGACTAAACAGCGGGTTCATGATCCCGCAGTACACCGCCGCGGCGCTCCTCAACGAGTGCAAGGTCCTGGCAAGTCCCGCGTCCACCGACTCGATCCCCACGAGCCTCGGCCAGGAAGACCATGTCAGCATGGGCGCCCAGAGCGCCGTCAAATGCCGGCAGATCCTCGAAAACGTCGAAACCGTGCTGTCAATCGAGATGCTCTGCGCCGCCCAGGCCCTGGACTTCCGGCTGCCCACGCAGCCGGGCATCGGGCCCCGATCGGCCCTGGCAGCACTGCGAACGCGGATTGCCCACGCCGACGCCGACCGGCTCTTCGGTGCCGACATCGAAACGGCCCTCGACGTACTCCGATCGCAGGACGTACTCGCAGCCGTGGAGAAAGCCGCAGGAGCCCTCGACTAGGCTCCCCAGCGGCTCCGGAAACGGCTTGCCGTTTGGTGCCCCGGTGTCACAGATCGCGTCAACCCGCTATGATGCACCCCAGACGCCACGATTCGACAGAATAGGAGAATACGAGAATGGACAGTTTCCTTTGCTTCTGGGTCAACATGTTCACTGACCTGCCACAGAACTTCCTGAACTTCTTCTTCGGCCTCTTCGGTGCCGATGCGCCGAGCCTCTTCAGCGGCGTCCAGTCGTTCTTCGGCTGCAACGTTTAGGCGAGACCGCTCGCGGCCCCCGGAACTGAAGAGCCGCGAGCTTCAGCTCGCGCGGCCCTCCCCATGGCGGGCACCGCAAGAAACCGGCTTGCCGTTTGGCGGCAGACGCCGGGCAACCGAGCCTACACTACCTCATGGCCGATCTCGTCCCAGCCCCGTTCGCCGACCTCGTCCGGCGCGTGCATATCGGACTCGCCGCCGAGGGGTCGATCTTCCATCTGCCGCGATCCAAGTGGTGGACGCCGGACGCCGACGGCCCCGACCTGTCCGTCGAGCTTCACGGTCATCGCGCCGGCACGCCCATCGGCCCCGCCGCCGGCCCGCACACGCAGATGGCCCAGAACCTCGTCCTCGGCTGGCTGGCCGGCGCGCGGATCTTCGAGATGAAGACCGTCCAGATCAACGACCAACTGGAGATTCCCCGACCCTGCATCGACGCCGCCAACGTCTGCTACAACATCGAGTGGTCCCAAGAGCTGCGCATCGGCGAGGCCCTGCGTGAATACGTTGCGGGCGCGATGCTCATTCACATGCTGCGCAGTGGCGGGCTCCTGGAAGACTCGCCGATCACCACCGTCGCCACCGAAACGCTCTTCGACATCAGCGTCGGATACGACCTCGAAGGCATCCGCTCGGCGCCGGTACGCCGGTTCATCGAGCAGATGGGCGACGCCTCGGAGATCGTCGAACGACTGCGCGGCGAAATCCCCAGCGAGTGGTCACACCTGCGCGATCTCGACTACGCGACGCAGCTTTCCAGCAGCATCACCCTCTCCACGTTCCACGGCTGCCCGCCCGACGAAATCGAACGCATCTGCGAGTTCCTCATCACCGTGATGGACTGCGACGTCATCATCAAGATGAACCCGCCGATGCTCGGCAAGGATCGGCTCGAACATCTTCTCTACGAGGTTCTCGGCTATACCAACATTCGCGTGCCGGACAGCGCCTATGCCAGTTGCTCGACACTCGACGAATCGGTGGCGATCTGCCAACGGTTGACCACGCTCGCCGCCCCGCGCGGTCGGGCCGTGGGAGCCAAGTTCTCCAACACGCTCGAGGTCGAGAACCATCGCGACATCTTCACGGCCGACGCCAAGACGCAGTATCTCTCCGGCCAGCCGTTGCACGTCATCACGTTGGCCCTGGCCGACGCGTTTCGCCAGGCCGTCGGCCCCGAGATGCCACTCAGCTTCAGTGCGGGCGTCGATCGGCTGAATGCCGCTGATGTCGTGGCGGCCGGGTTCTGCCCTGTCACGGTCTGCACCGACCTGCTGCGCCCCGGCGGGTACGGCCGGTTGCCGCCCTATCTCACCGCACTCTCCGCCGCCATGAAGCGCGTCGGGGCCACCGACATCGACGCCTTCATTCGACGCCACAACGATAGCGCGGACGCGCCCGCAACCGAACTGTGGCACGGGCGTCCCGCCTGTGATCCCACCGGCGAGACGCCGGTGCCACAGAATCCAGCCCGAGCCGGGAGCGTCGGTGACGCCGCCGCGCGAAATCTCACCGCCATCGCCGCCAAGGCAGCGGCCGACCCGCGATACGCCGCCGCAAAGAACAGCGGCGTGCCGAAGCGCCTCGACTCGCAGTTGGAGACGTTCGACTGCATCACCTGCGGGAAGTGCCTGCCGGTCTGTCCGAACGCCGCCAACTTCATCTACGCAATCAAGCCGCAAACAATCAACTTTCACGACCTCGTTGTGATCGCCGACCACGCCGACCAGCGCCCGTCTAGTCGCGCCCCAACGGGAAGCGCTAACCGCCTGCCAACCGAGCTATCGCCCGGCGAACCCCGAGCAATCATCATCGAACGCCCCGAGCAGATCGCCAACTTCGCCGACTTCTGCAACGACTGCGGCAACTGCGACACGTTCTGCCCCGAGTACGGCGGGCCCTTCATCAAGAAGCCCAGCTTTTTCGGCAGCCTCGCCTCCTGGCAAGCCGCCGACCGCGACGGATTCTACATCGACGCATCGACGCCGCGCCATCGCATGCACGGCCGGGTCGACGGCAAGCTCTACTTCCTCGAAGCGCCGGCGGACAATAGCGGTGAAGGCGAAGGAAGCGTCGAACGAACTGGAACCAGCCGCGCGGACGACGCTCGAAGCTTCCGCTTCGAAGACGGAGAGGTCAGTATGTTCCTGAGCCCCGATGATCTAACTGTCGCACGATGGGAGCCCTTCGGCCCCGCCGACGCGACCGGCCACGTCATCGACATGCACGCCTTCCACACGATGCGCATCCTGCTCACATCGCTGCTCGATGGGCGTCATGTCCATCAGGTGAATGCGGCGGTAGTCGATCTTTCGCCCCGGAGGGGCGACGGCAAGTAGCCACGGGTGGAGCGCAGCGCAACCCGT
>CAYYPB010000136.1:0-7140 GCA_964473405.1 uncultured Planctomycetaceae bacterium | reverse complement strand
CGATCAGGCCGACACCGACGGCGACGGCATCGCCGACGCATGCGACAACTGCCCGGACACGCCGAATGCGGACCAAGCCGACGCAAACGGCAACGGTATCGGCGACGCCTGCGACACACAGGGCTGCTGCTTTGGAACCGCCCAGTGTCAGGACATGCTCGAGGCCGACTGCCTCGACCTCGAGGGCACGCCGACAGGCCCGGGCATCGGCTGTGATGTGGCGCCTTGTGAGCCGCTCCAGGTCTACATCGCCTCGGACCGCAACTGGATCTATGAGAACTACTCGGCCGCCACGTTCTGCGACGTCACGTTCTCCGCTGAACTCGGCTTCCGCCCCACCCGGGCCGTCGGCAGCTACAGCTTCTTCTGGACGATCGACCCACCGGCCGATCAGCCGGCGGCGGCGTTCACCATCGTCAACGGCGGCGGCACGCAGTCTCCGACCTATCACGCCCCGGAAAGACCGGGTTTCTCGCCCAGCGGCGAGCCTTACATTGTGAACGTCATCGTCACCGATAACGACACCGGCCGACAAGGCGAAGCGACGTTCCCGATCTACGTCAGATACCTGGGCGACGTCAACGCCGACGGCTGCACAACCGCTGTTGATCTCCTCATCATCCAGGGCGTCGAGGACGGTATCATCACGAGCCCCGGCTTCGTCGCCGCAGCCGACATCAATTGCGACGGCAGCGCAGACGCCTCCGACCGCCAACTTGCGCTGACCATCCTCAACGAAGGCAACAGCCCCGGCGGCTGCAACGTCGACCTCCCGCAGGGCCCCGGTTCGGTCGACGAAACGCGCTGAGTGCCCCAAGCGATGCACCGGTCCGAGAGGCCATCCACACGTCGCGCCCCGCAACCTCCTGCCGCGCTAACCCACATCGCAACCCAACCGTGTCCAGATAGGTAGTCCAGCGCGTTTCGCCCCGCGGGGACGGGGGAGGACTGCACGGCTGGAACAGCCCCCTCGATGCGAGCGCAGAAGCACGTCCACCGCGAGATGCCCCTCAACAGAAGAAGAATGCCTGCAATACGGCCCGGACAGCAGCGTTTGGCTGCAAGAGGGTGGAACAACGGGCAACCTGTCGATGGAGGGGTTCCCCGCTCCTGCCCGAGCAGTCCTCGCGATGATCGAGCGGTGCGCCCGCCGAACAGACCTCGACTGCCGGCGATCGGACCGGCCCGACGTCGATTTCCAAGCGGCTGTGTGCGAATACCCTCGACCCTGCGGAGCCCAACCATGAAGCGACTTCAACGACCGACGATGAAGAACCCCGCGGCCGGCGGAGCAACACCCATGCGATTCTCACGGCGCTCCGTTGCCGCGATGTTGTTCGCGGTGCTCGCGCTGAGCACGACACTGGGCACCGCGCGGGCCTACGAACCCATCTATGTGGTCTTCAGCTATCACCACGATCCACTGGGCGGCAGCGCGCAAGGAGCCCAGAACACCTACCCCAACCACCGAGCCGCCTTGCAGTGGGCCACGGCCTTGTCGCTGTCGACTGGCCTGAAGATCAGCGCCGCCAGCACCGGGCCCTACGCCGAAGCGTGCGTGATCAACAACGACGAGGCCGACTTCCTCTCTTTCATGCCGGGCGGGCACAACGCACTGGGCACGCATCTCCACGCGCATCGCAAGCTCGCGGGGTTCGTGGATTACCAGTGGCAGGATGTCGGCGCGGGAGAGAAACCCCCGATTATCACGGCAGAGGTGCTCGGCGACCAGATTGCCTATGTGAATCAGATATACACAGCGCTCGGCTTCTCCGCGACGGACAATGCGTACTTTCACGGCACGCACGTGACCAGCCCGGGGATCATGGACCAGTTCTATTCGGGCGGCGGCATTCCGCCCAACGCCTACCCCAACGTCTTCTCGATCCTGGGCGGATCGCGCGGATTGTATCACCCATACCGCGCCGGCGCGGAGACCGACGAAGACTTGAATGGCGCCTATGTGAAGATCCCCGTCACCGGCGGGATCGCTGGCAGAGACGAACTTCACGGCCCAGAAGGCATGCTGTACGGAACGCTGCCCTACCAGAAAAAGGACTTCATGTTGGAGTACCTGGAGTGGCGCTACGCCCAGTCGCGAGGTCTGCTCGACCGCATCTGGGTCTACGGTTGGGGTTCGCACCCCTATCAGACGACGGTGGGATACCTCGGGACCGACGGCGTGCCCATCCGCCAGACCATCGAAGGCATCGTCGCTTGGCTCAACAGCAGTTTCATCGAGCAACCCAGCGCCGAGGGCAACGTCATCGCCCGGTACGCCACATACGCCGAAGTGCGAGACCGGTTCGTGCAGTGGGAACAGCAGCACCCAGGCGAGCCTTCGATGGACGGCGATCCAGCCACGGGGCCAGACCACGTGTTGACGGCAACGGCGGATCGTTTGGCGGCCTCGTACTACGAAGCCGAGATTGCCGTGGGCGTCTCGGTCGAGATGCACCAGTTCGTGGATCGCGACAACGGCACTGCTCAGTACGTTGCGTGGACCGATTCTCCTCCTCAGACGCTCGACCTCTCCAGCGAGATAGCGGGCCGCGTCGCCGTGATCGATCATGCGGGGGTCGTAGCTCTCGCCGACAGTGGTGCGATCATCGTCGGACAGGATCCGCTGGTCATTCTTGCCGCCGCGCCCGGCGACCTCAACCTCGACGGTGCCGTCGACACGGCCGATGTTCCAGCGTTCGTAGCAGCGATGCTCGATCCGGCGGCGGACCCCCTCCTCGCCGAGATCGCCGACGTCAATGTCGACGGAACGACGAACGCCGGTGACGTGCAGGCGTTCGTGGAACTGCTGGTCGGGCCGTGAGTCACATAACTCGGACCCTGCCGCAGCCTCCCCCTTGCGACCTATCGCCGATGCCGGGACGATGCTGGCATGAATCCACACGCGAACAAGACCGGCCCGGCCCTCCGCCCGCCGGATGATGCACGCCACCCCTGGGCCGTGCTGCGATCGGCGACCAACCACCCGTTCGTCTACAAGCGCATGCTCGGCCCGGTCGATCCCGATGCCAGACCCGGCGACGTCGTGTTCGTCTATGACCGAGGCGGTCGCCTCTTCGGCCAAGCCCTCTACAGCCCCACTTCGCAAATCGCCCTGCGGATGCTGACCCGAGACGGCACGGTTGTCGACGACGACTGGTGGCGAACGTTGCTCGACCGGGCCGTACAACTGCGCCACCGCCTGCACCTCGACGAAACGACCGACGCCTACCGCCTCGTCCACGCCGAAGGCGACGATCTCAGCGGGCTCATCGTCGAACGGTACGCCGACTGCCTCGTCTTCGAGGTCTTCACCATCGGGATCTTTCGACGCTGCCGCCAATTCGCCGACATGCTGGGCGACATCCTGGGTCCACCGACGACACTGGACCGGCCCGGTGCGCCAGGTGAGAAATGGCGCGTCGTCGTCCGAGCCGATGAACGGATCGAGAAGATCGAGGGCTTCCGCGCTTCGACGTTCGATAGCGAGCCGAAGGCCAAAGTAACCATCCGCGAACACGGTGTGCGCTATCAGATAGACGCCGCCGCCGGACACAAGACGGGCTTCTTCTGTGACCAACGAGACAACCGCCGTCGGTTCGCCGCGCTTTGTGCCGACGCCGAAGTGCTGGACCTTTGCAGCTACACCGGCGGATTCGGCATCTGCGCCAAGGTTCTCGGCCAAGCCAAAGAAGTGACCTCGGTGGACCTCGACGAGAAAGCCATCGCAGCCGCGCGGAAGAACGTCAATCTGAACCAAACGCGCGTCAACCTCGTCCACGCCGACGCCTTCGCGTACCTCCGGCAGATGATCGCCAACGGCAAGCAGTACGACGCCGTCGTGTGCGACCCGTCGAAGTTCGCCCCGACCCGGGACGATCTGGACGAAGCCCTGCAGAAGTACAGCGATCTCAACGGCCTGGCCGCTCGCGTCGTTCGTCCCGGGGGAATCCTCCTGACATGCAGTTGCAGCGGCTTGGTCTCGCAGGACCGCTTCGCCGAGGCGGTCCACTTCGGCATTCGCCGGTCGGGACGCAACTTGCAGATCTTCGAGCGAACCGGCGCGGCACCGGATCATCCCATCATGGCCAACTGCCCGGAGTCCGAGTACCTCAAGGCCATGTGGTGCCGCGTCCTGTGAGAGGATCCGGATCATCGCGTGGCCCCGATGCCCTTCCCTCAACCCCCGGCTCTGCCGGGGGAAATCACCCGCAGGTGCGTCGGCCACGCCGCTCCCCGGCAGAGCCGGGGGCTGAGGGTGGTTCTCGCCCCAAGCGACCCGCAAAGCGGACCCTCCTGATCGGACCTACGGCGACATCTATCCGCCGCGCAACACTGCGACACCGCCAATTATCAGAACCCAGAGAGTTAACGGTCCTCTTGTGGACTGATCGCGTCAGAAAAATGCGATCGATGTCCTTGACATCTGCAGGTGATTTAACTCCCTCTGGCGCCAGGAGTTAGGTTCAGCACGAGAGGAGATTCGCCCGGCTCTGAGACGGAATATCGTCAACTGTGATTTGCCTGTCGGAATTCTTGTGCTATCTTTCAAGTGGTAGTAGTCATACAGGCCCCCCCCCGCACGACTCTCTCGCAGAGTTGTTCCGGCCAGACGAGTCAGCGACAAGCCATTGCTGATGCAGTTCGGTCGCAGCTTGGAATTATTCGTTTTTCGGCAACAGGACGGACCCCGGTAGTCCACGTTGATGGCGCATGGTGCCGCGCGGACTCCTTTCCCCACCGACAAGCAGCGGTTGTTGCCAACGATGCGGCCCTTGGAGGCTGCGGGAGTCGGAAAAATGGCCACGAAGACCCACACGACGGCAGCGATCAATCCCTGTGATTCCACCGCCCAACGGCCCTCCGCTTCGGTGCTGGCCAAACTCAGCGACACTGACCGCGAGAACCTCGATCGACTCATCGAGGGTGGCCTGGACTACATCGATCACCCAAGCTTTGCGCAGCCTTCCGCCGCCAAAAAGATGTTCGGCGAAGACTTCCAGCGTGCCGGTTCGCTCCGACCGTGGTGCAACGCCGCCGAGCCCGGTCAGCCGGTCAAAGGGCTGGCCGTCTCATTCGCCAAAACGCTCACGGCCGCCGACGAGCAAACCCTGTTCCTCCGCTTCAACTGCGGCCGCTCCCGCATCGTCAAGGTCCTCAGACGCTTCGCCGGAAAACGACTCTCGGCGGCCGCCGTCAGAGAACTGCTCTGGTGGGATGCCCGAGTCGAGCGGACCCGCGCGGAAATCGTCCAGGCCAACATGCCGCTCGTTCTGGCGATGGCCAAACGCACCCGGCTGGGCAACATCGACCACGCCGAGTTGATCAGCGAGGGCAACATGGCCCTGCTCCGATGCGTGTCCAAGTTCGATGTGGGCCGCGGCTTCAAGTTCAGCACATACGCCTGCCGCGCGATCCTCAAGAGCTTCAGCCGTGTGGCCATGAAGATCGGTCGATACCGCGGGCGTTTTCCAGTCGAGTTCGATCCTTCACTCGAAAAGAGCGACTACCTCGAGCAGCAGCGGCTATCGCACGAGGCCGATTGCATTGACGAACTCCGCGGCATCCTCTTCAGCAACACCGCGTCGTTGAACGAGACCGAAGTCACCGTGATTCTGGAACGATTCGCGCTGGGCAAGACCGCACTGACCAGCGGCGAAGGCCCGAAGACCCTCGAGCAAGTCGGGACCATCATCGGCGTGACGAAGGAGCGCGTTCGACAGATTCAGAACCGTGCCCTGTCCAAGCTCCGCGAGAAGATGCAGGAAGACTTCCTCGCCGCGTAGCCCGCGTCTTGGCATGCCAGATATCCCAGCCCCGCCGCCACGGGCAGTGGGCGTCCCATCAGTCAGCGCCAAGCGAGCATGACGCGGCCAATCGCAGCGGGTGCGCGTCCCACTGGCTTGCCGTTTGGCGGGTCGGAGCTTCGCGCTGATCCACTAGCTGGCCGAACCGTCAATCACGCCGGCGAGTTCTGTGACCATCGTCCGTCTTGACCGAAGATGCCTGAGAAGCGAGTTCTTCCGAAGCGGAGGCGGATTCTTCGATGCCGGCGGCGTTCCGCTGCGTTGCCTGGTCCATGTCCGCGACAGCCGTATTGACCTGCTCGACGCCCTGGGCCTGTTCGTCCGACGCGCTCGATATACCTTGGACGCAGTTGGAGACCCTGGCGATGTCACCGACGATCGTCCCCGGCGTTTGCGCGACGGCCCCCGCCACACACATCTTCCACTGCGTCTTCTCGATGGAGCCCGCAATCAGAGATGTCGCCTCTGGTGCCGCCTGAGTGGCTCGCTGGGCCGAATCACGCAGCTCGTCGGCGACGACGACTGCCGGACTCGACCGGCGCACAAAAAACTGCCGCCAGACGCCAGACGGCGACCTCGCGGCAGTCGGTGCTGAAAGCACCCCCAAGGGGAGTCGAACCCCTGTCGCCGGCATGAAAAGCCGGTGTCCTAGGCCACTAGACGATGGGGGCCTGGTTTCCCGGACGGCAACGATCCGCCCGTGAAGCCCAACTTAAGGGGGAGGCACATTAGAATCGCGTCGCCCTCCCCGTTCAAGTCCGACTCCGTTTTTTTGTCCCTACCAGCCCGTGGACACCAGAGTAGACCTGCGAGGCACCCATGCGAAACGCCGCGCCCGGCAAGCCGGGCGCGGCGTCGCGGTGCTGAGATCGGGGGGGGACCCGATCACAGCGGGGCATTAAGCAGGTCGATCAAGCCGACCGACCTGACGGGGGGCGAACCACAGCCGAACCTCATCGGGGTCCGGGAATGAAGGCCGTCTCGGTTCGATGGCTGTTCACACAACCAAAGGCGCTGACGACCCTGTTCATTCATATGCAGCGTATCCACACGAATCAACCCGCCCCAGCAACAAGCAAAGCCCAGCACCCCCCCTCCCACCGGTCGGCCCCGATTCGAGAGCCTGAGGCACGCTGAGACGTCCCACCCTTCGACAACGGGCCCGAGAACGGAACGCCCCGTTCGCAGGATATCATCACTCACGTCAGCGGATTGGAATAGGAAACGCGACCCCGACCACGCACGGGTCCATGACAGTTCAGGCGACTTGTGAATCGGGCAAGCGGCGCCGAGCATCGTCCCCGCCCCGAGCCCTCCCAGCTCGCCGGGACAA
>CAYYPB010000135.1:3629-7170 GCA_964473405.1 uncultured Planctomycetaceae bacterium | reverse complement strand
CGGGGCCGGCGTGGACGTGGGGGTTGTGCTCCCCGGCGAGTGAAAGCGGCCGATCGGCACCGAGATGCTGTTTCGATCCCACGCGCCGCCGACCCCGCCGCGAACGATGAGGGTCGTCGGCATCATGGATCGGCGTCGCGCCAGTGTGAATCAGGCGATGATGACCTGGGCGCGCCTGGATGTGGTCCAATCGATCACGCGGACGACCGGTCGGGTCAAGGCGGTCGACATCATTCTGGACGATCCGTCGCCGGCGAACATTCGGGCATTCGCCGAGACCCTTCGCGCCAAATTCAAGGACAGTAGCGGCGCGCGAGAGGCGAGCGGCGATCCGACAACGCTGGCCGTGAAGACGACCGAGGCCCAGCACAAGCGGCTCGGAGCGGCGCAGAGTCTCCTTCAGTTCATCATGCTGCTGCTGTCGTGCGTCGTTCTGCTGACGGCGTTCTTCATCATCATTGCCACGATGAGCATGGGCGTGATGGAGCGGATCGCGGAACTCGGCATGTTGCGCTGCGTCGGCGTCACGCGATGGCAGTTGGGCGGGCTCGTTGCGTTGCAGACGATCCCGTTGGGCGTGGTCGGGACGATCCTGGGCGTTCCGTTGGGCCTGGCGCTGCAATGGCTGACGATCCAGGCCGCTCCGGACTATCTCGGGCAGTTTTCCTACAACGCATGGGGCATGGCCCTGGCGGTTTGCGGCGGGATTGGAACCACCGCGCTAGGAGCGACCGCGCCGGCGATTCGAGCGTTCGGTGTCGCGCCCGCCGAGGCCGTTCGGGCAGCCGGCGGCGCGGCCGTCGGTCGGTGGGCGTGGGTCGCTGCCTTTGGTGGGCTCGTGTTGCTGGCAGTGCATGAAGCGGTCAACCGAACGATGGCGACGGAGCATTCGGCACTGTTCGACATCCGGGCGATTCTCAGCGTCGTGCTGCTCTACTTGGGCGCGGCCCTTCTGGTCCCGTTCGTGGTCGTGGTGTTGGGGCGGGTTGCCGTCGTCGTAGCGGCCTGGCTGCTAAGGCTACGGCCGCAATTGCTCGGCGACGAAATCCACAAGGCACCGTTTCGCTCCGCGGCGATCTGCAGCGGTCTGATGGTCGGCCTGTCGCTGATCGTGGGCCTCGTTGTCTGGGGCGAGTCGGTCAAAGAGGGTTGGCAATTCCCCAAAGAGTTCCCCGACGCGATGCTCTATACATATGTCGACAAGTCACTCAACGAAATGCGGGCGCTCCGCGACACGTCGGGCATCAAGGACTTTGCGGTCGCCGACGATTTCGCGTTTACGCTCAAGCCTCCGAGCAGGTTCGAGATCGTTCGACGGCTCTCCGTGCTGGATCAGTTCTCCCGTATGTTGGCGATCGATCCCGACGAGGGGTTCAACATCGTCAAGTTCACGTTCCTCGAAGGGAATCGGCGCGACGCGTTGGCCTTGCTCAAAGACGGTGGCCACATCCTGACGACGCGCGAGTTCAGCAGGAAACACGGGAAAGGACTCGGCGACGAGGTGACGATTTGGGTCGGCGACAAGAAGGCTACGTTCACCGTCGCCGGCGTCATTGCCTCGCCGGGTCTTGACATCGCGATCAGCTTCTTCAATGCCACAACCTACTACCAGACCTATGCGGTCGGCGCGATCATCGGCACGCTCGACGACGCCGACAGACTCTTCAATCGCAAGTTCGGCAAGCTGTTGCTCTTCAACTTCGCGTTCGCGACCGGTGACGAGACGCGCATCTACTCCGAAAGCACGCAGACCGTCGGTGGGGCCACGAAAGTGGGGCCCCAGGGCCGCCCCAGTTTCGCACTCAACTCCGGCCCGATCCCTGGCAACGGGCGGGAAGAGCGGATCGTCAACTCGATGCTCGAGAGAATCGAGTTTCCGCCCAAGGCGTTCGTAACCGCACGCGAGTTGAAGCAGCACATCGACCGAAGCATCACGCGCGTGACGCTGCTGCTCTCGGCGATTCCGCTCGTCGGCCTGTTGATCGCCGCGATCGGCCTCGGCAATCTCATGGCCGCCAACGTCGCCAGTCGCGCACGAGAGATGGCGATTCTCCGGGCGATCGGCGTGACGAAGAACCAGATGCTGCGCGTGGTCATCGGCGAGGCGGTCGTCCTGGCCCTGATCGGCAGTGCGACGGGTCTCGTCCTCGGCCTAGCCCTGGCGCGCACGAGCAACCTCATGACCGAGCGTCTGACGGGCTTCAGCCCCGAGTTTGCCGTGCCTTGGCAACTGATCGGTGCCTGCGCGGCCCTGGCGACGCTGCTGTGCATCCTCGCCGCCATGATCCCGGCGAGATATGCCAGCCGAAGCAACATCGTCGCGGCGTTGGCGGAGGCCTAGAATCCGAGCGTTGTCGGCGTGCATGTTCAGAGCCGCGACCGTAAGGGAGCGCTAACGGGCGAACGCGAGGGCCCCTGCCAGTTTGACCGTTGGCGCTCCCTTACGGTCGCGGCTCTGATCGAGAACTCGCGCCACAGGCAGGCTCGCCCAACACAAGCACGAGCTGGAACGGCCCGGCTCGCTTGACTTACTCAATCAGTGTGGAACCCTGAATGCTCACGAACACTTGGTCCATCCTTTGTGAATCCGCCGCCTTTATCATGTTCGGCTTCGCCATCGCGGGACTGCTGGATAGGATCGTGCCGGCCAATCTCGTCAACCGCCTGCTCAGTGGGTCGCGGCGGCGCTCCGTGCTGCTGGGGACGTTGATCGGCGTACCACTTCCGCTTTGCTCGTGCAGCGTGCTTCCCGCGGCCGTGACCTTGCGAAAGAACGGGGCGGGCAAGGGCGCGACGCTCGCGTTCCTCATTTCAACGCCGGAGACGAGCGCGACATCGGTACTGCTGACGTACTCGCTATTGGGGCCGCTCATGGCCGTGTTCCGGCCGATCGCCTCGTGCGTGACGGCGCTGACCGCCGGGCTCATTGAAAACGCGATCGAACGACGCTTTCCCGCGCGGGTCGATCCGCAGCCCGAAACACAAGGTGCGAGCTGCTGCAAGAACAAGCCGGCCGCCGACTCGCCACCGAGCGAGATCGCCGCCCCGCCATCGTCGCGGCTTCGCGGCGCGATGCGATACGCCTTCGTCAAGTTGTTCGACGACATCTTCGGTTGGATCGTGATCGGCATCCTCGCCGCAGCGGCCATCCAAACCTGGCTGCCGAGCGACGTTCTGCTGCGACTGCTCGGCGGGCCGATCCAGTCGATGCTGCTGATGCTCGTGATCGGCGTTCCGCTATACATCTGCGCGGAGGCCTCGACGCCCATCGCCGCGGCGCTGATCCTCGGGGGCCTGAACCCCGGCGCGGCCCTCGTCCTACTGCTCGTCGGCCCCGCCACAAACATTGGCTCGCTGGGCGTACTCTCGCAGCAGCTCGGCCGACGATCGATCATCATCTACCTCGCGACGATTGCCGGCGTCGCGCTGATCATGGGCCTCATCTTGGATCAGTTGCTTATCGGGCGAGGATTCGTCGGCGATATCCACGTCATGCACGAATCGCTCTTGCCGGACTGGCTCAAGACGCTGGGGGCCGTGG
>CAYYPB010000135.1:0-3529 GCA_964473405.1 uncultured Planctomycetaceae bacterium | reverse complement strand
CACGTCATGCACGAATCGCTCTTGCCGGACTGGCTCAAGACGCTGGGGGCCGTGGTGTTTCTCGCAGCAGGGCTGGGGACACTCGCCCGAAATCCTCGCATGCAACGCCTCTTCGTGCGGGTTCGTCGCCTGCGCTAGGGCGCTATCCGAACCGCCACCGTGAGGGAGCGCCTTGGAGATCAGAGCCGCGACCGTGAGGGAGCGCACCCGCTCAAGTAAGAGCGGTCTCCATCTTCGGCGATGGCCGCTCCCTCACGGTCGCGGTTCGGATCAGCCCCGTCTCGCCGGATTGCAGCGGCCCCTATAAGATAATCGCAGAACCTTCGGGGCGGATCACTCCGTTTGGCCCGCTCCTCACATTCAGCAACAGGAGAGTCAGCACACGATGAAGCGTACACGAATCCACACCAGTTGGTTGATGTTGATGACGCTTTGCATGGCCGCGGCCTTCGGCTCCGCCGACGCCGCCCAGGCGGCCGATCAAGATCGCTTCATGTCTCGCGAGCGGCAGATCACCTTCGAAGGTCGCCGCGCCGGCGAAGGCTACTACTCGCCCGACGGTAAGTACCTCATCTACCAAAGCGAACGATACGAAGGCAACCCGTTCTTCCAGATCTACCTGATGAACCTGGAGACGGGCTACTCGCGGCTGCTCTCGCCCGGCGTCGGCAGAACGACCTGCGCCTACATTCGGCCGAACTCGAATGAGGTACTCTTTGCCTCGTCGCACCTGGACCCCGAGGCCCGCGAGGTGCAGCGCAAGGAGTACGAGGCCCGCCTGGATCCGAATCGCCCGCGCGTCGCCTGGGACTACGACCCGCACTTCGACATCTTCATCTGTGACCGGCGCGGCCGGAACACCAAGCGCCTCACTGACACACTCGGCTACGACGCCGAGGCCGGCTATTCGCCCGATGGCAAGCAGATCGTCTTCATGTCCATGCGAGACATCTACCCGCTCGATGAGAAGCTCTCGCCCGAGCAGCGAAAACGATGGGACGAGCAGCCGTCCTACTTCGGCGAGCTGTACACCATGAACGCCGACGGCTCGAACCAGCGCCGGCTGCTCGAATGGCCGGGCTATGACGGCGGGCCGTTCTTCACGCCCGACGGCGAGCGCGTCATCTGGAGGCACTTCAGCGACGACGGCATGCTCGCGGACATCTACACGATCAAGACCGACGGGACCGATCGCCGCCGCCTGACCGACTTCAAGTCGATGTGTTGGGCGCCGTTCATGCACACGTCCGGCGAGTACGCCATCTTCACGTCCAACAAGCTTGGCTTCGCCAACTTCGAGATGTTCATCGTCGATGCACTCGGCGAGAAAGAGCCCGTCCGCGTCTCGTACACCGACGGGTTCGACGGCCTGCCCGTCTTCAGCCCCGACGGCAACATGCTCTGTTGGACGACGAACCGCACATCGATGGAGACGGCCAAGGGCCAGCTATTTCTGGCAGACTGGAACCATGCCGCGGCGCTGGCGGCGATCGCCGCCTCGCCGGCTCGCGGAACGGCCGAGTCCTATCCCGGCCCCGACGAGAAGGAGATGACCTCGTGGCCCGACGCACCGCCGCCGGCCATCAGCCCCAACCTCACGCCCGACATCACCCCGAGCGATCTCTATCGCCACGTCAGCTATCTCGCGTCGGACAAGCTCGACGGCCGCATGACCGGCACGCCCGGCGTGGCCAAGGCAGGCGACTACATCGCGGCCCGCTTCGAAGAGGCCAAGCTCGAACCCCTCGGCGACGGCGGAACGTTCTTCCAGAAGTTCTCGTTCCCCGCCGGAATGGCAGTCGCCGACAAGGGCAATCGGCTGGCCATCGCCGACGCGACAGGCAAGACGTTCATGGCCGAGATCGACAAGGACTATCGACCGCTGTCGCTCACGTCGAACGAGGTGGCACGTGGCGACGTCGTCTGCGCAGGCTATGGCCTCGTCGTTCCCGCCGAGCCGGGCAAGCCGGGCTATGACTCGTACGAGGGTTTGGATGTCGCCGGCAAGATCGTCCTCGTCCTCGACGACGTGCCGGCCTCGCTCGATACCGAAGCGCGCATCCGCTTTACGCACTATAGCGCCATGCGATACAAGGCGATGCAGGCGCTCAATCGCGGCGCGTCCGGCTTCCTGCTCGTGACCGGTCCCAACACCGCCGGGGCAGGCGAACTGGTCAAGCTAGGTCGTAGCGACAGCGACGCCGGCATCGTTGCCGCCTCGATCACGACCGCCACCGCCGAGAAGCTGCTCGCCGGCTGCGGCCATTCGCTGGCCGAGCTTCAGGCGTTGCTCGACGGCGGCGAGATTCCCAAGGCCGTCAAGCAACTCAAGGTCGGCTCGCAGGTAGACTTCGCCACGCGGCTGGATCGCAAGACCGGCGACTGCCGCAACGTCATCGCCCTGCTCCCGCCCGTCGGCGACGGGCCCATCGCCGATGAGTACATCATGGTCGGCGCACACTACGACCACATCGGCCGCGGCGTTGGGCTCGGGTCGCGGGCCGTCGCCGGCGAAGAGGGCGGTATCCACAACGGGGCCGATGACAACGCATCGGGCACGGCGCTGCTGCTGGAACTCGCCGACGCCATGGCCAAGGCCCGACGCAACGACGATAGCTCGACCCAGCGGCGCGGCGTCATCTTCGCCGCCTGGTCTGGCGAGGAGATCGGCGTCATCGGCTCGACGCATTTCGCCAGCCACGCGCCCTGCCCGTTGGGGCAGATCGCCGCCTATGTCAACTTCGACATGGTCGGCCGGCTTCGCGATGGCAAGCTCATGCTCCAGGCCGTCGGCTCGTCGCCCAGTTGGCCGAAGCTGCTCGAACGCATCAACATCCGCGAGCCGCTGGCCATCCTCCTGCAGAGCGATCCCTACTTGCCGACCGACACCCACGCGTTCTACCCGGCCGGCATCCCCGTGCTCTCGTTCTTTACCGGCGTTCACGACAACTACAACCGTCCGGCCGACGACGCCGACACGCTCAACTATGCCGGCATGCAGCAAGTTGCCAAGTTTGCAGAGAGGCTCGTGGATGACCTGGCCAACCGCGCCGATCGACTGGTTTATGCAACGATCAAACGCCCCAAGCCCAAAGGCGGTGGTGGCGGCAGTCGCAGACTCTACACCGGTACGATCCCCGACTTCGGCGCCGGCGACGTGGGTGGCATGAGAATAAGCGGCGCCGGCGGCGGCAGCCCAGCCGAAAAAGCAGGGCTGAAGGCCGGCGACATCATCATCAAAATGGCCGGCCACAAAATCGCCAGCCTCCAAGACTACGCCACAGTCCTCAAAGCCCTAAAGGCCGACGAAGCAGTAGAGATCATCGTCAAACGCGATAGCAAGGAAGTGACGTTGACCATTACGCCGACGGTCAGGAAGTAGGGACGATGGGACACGGCGGCATCGATTAGTATCACGCGCCATCCGCGCCAGCGACGATCAGAGCCGCGACCGTAAGGGAGCGTTCAGCCCAGCCAGGCGCCATCCGCGCCAGCGACGATCAGAGCCGCGACCGTAAGGGAGCGTTCA
>CAYYPB010000134.1:2031-7177 GCA_964473405.1 uncultured Planctomycetaceae bacterium | reverse complement strand
CCGGCCGGCGCTCTGCGCGGCGGGGTGTGGCGCGAATTGGTACACACCGGCGGGCGGCGGTGTGCGGGGGGGGGGAGCCTATGGAACGGATGACGAGTCGGGCTCGCAGAGCGGGCATCGGCGATCGCACGACCTGTAAGAGGAGACTTCTGAAGTGAAATCAATCGCGTGGAGACAGGCTTTGCCTCAGTGCGTCAGTGTTGCACTGGTGGCACTTGCTGTGCTGTGTTGCTTTGGGGATTTGGCCGTTGCGGCACCGGCCGCGGCTGACGGCGTATCGTCGGGCGCGCATGCAGGCGTCAGCATTCCTTGGGTGTGGTACATCGCTCCGATCATGTCGATCTTCGCGTTGATCATGGCCTGGAAGTTCCGGTCCGAGGTCATGGCGGCCGATGAAGGCGAACCGTTGATGCAGGAAATCGCCGGCTACGTCAGAAACGGCGCGATGGCCTATCTCAAGCAGCAGTACAAAGTCGTCTTCATGGTGTTTGTGGTTCTCTGCGGAATCCTCGCCTTTATGGCCTTCGGCCTCAAGGTTCAACACAAGATCGTCCCGGTCGCGTTCCTGACGGGCGGTTTCTTCAGTGGTTTGTGCGGCTTCCTCGGGATGAAGATGGCCACGCAGGCTGCTCACCGAACGACGGCCGCCGCGAAGAAGAGCTTGAATGAAGGCCTGACCGTGGCCTTCCGGGCCGGGGCCGTCATGGGCCTCATCGTCGTCGGGTTCGGCCTTATTGACATCACGATGTGGTTCTACGCCCTGCATGTTCTGGCGCCGAAGTATATCGAAGGCTTCCACATGTCGTTGAACGAGATCACGGTCGTCATGTTGACGTTCGGCATGGGTGCCAGCACCCAGGCGCTGTTCGCTCGCGTGGGCGGCGGCATCTACACCAAGGCCGCCGATGTTGGGGCCGACCTCGTCGGTAAAGTTGAAGCTGGCATTCCCGAAGACGATCCGCGGAACCCCGCCTCGATCGCCGACAACGTGGGCGACAACGTCGGCGACGTTGCCGGCATGGGGGCCGACCTTTACGAGTCTTACTGCGGCTCGATCCTGGCGACGATGGCGCTCGGCGTCGCTGCCGCGGCCGCGCTGTTCCAGGGTGAGCTCGCCGACGCCGCGGCGATGCGACTGCTCTGCATCCCGATGGTTCTCGCCGGCGTGGGGATTCTCCTCTCGGTCGCGGGCATCTACATGGTCAAGACCAGCGGCAATGCCGAGATGGGCTCGCTGATGAAGGCACTGGCCCGCGGCATCAATGGATCGAGCGTGTTGATCGCCATCGCCGCCTATGGGGTCTGCGGCATTCTCATCGCCGGCTGGGGTGGCATGGACCCGATCGAAGGCGTTATCTGGTGGCGGGTTGCTACGTCGGTCGTGATCGGTTTGTTCGCGGGCGTGGCCATCGGTTGGTTCACCGAGTACTACACGAGTTACGACTACAAGCCGACGCAGGACATCGCCGAACAGGCCCAGACCGGAGCGGGCACCGTCATCATCGCCGGTGTGGCCGAGGGCATGAAGTCCACGTGGGCCCCGCTGACGATCATCATCATCGCCATCCTGGGCGCGTTCATTTCGGCTGGTGGCGGCAGTGAGTTCGTACTCGGCCTCTTCGGCATCGGCCTCGCCGCCGTGGGCATGCTTGCCACGCTGGGCATCACGCTGGCCACGGACGCCTATGGCCCCATCGCCGACAACGCAGGCGGCAACGCCGAGATGTCCGGCCAGGAGCCGTACGTCCGCGAGCGGACCGACGCATTGGATGCCGCCGGCAACACGACGGCCGCGACGGGCAAGGGTTTCGCCATCGGTTCGGCGGCCTTGACGGCGCTGGCACTGTTGGCCGCCTATGTCGAGGAAGTTCGCGTGGGCCAGGTCCGCGAGGCGCAGGTGTTCATCGAGTCGAAGTTCGGCGGTGATGCCACGGACGCGGCGATGATCGGTGATACGCTCTACATGGGCCACGGCAAGTTCGCTCTGAAGCACAAGGAAGGCAAGGGCGAATCGGCCTATCGCGCGCTGATGCTCCTCAATCGTGGCGAACTTCGGGCGAGTCTCAAGGGGGCCGATGCGTTCCTCAAGGTGGGCGACAGCATCGGTTCTGTGGCCGGGTCGACCAAGGAGGCCGGTTGGGTCACACCGTTGGAACACGGCGGGCACACGCTCGAACTGGTCGCGACGAATCACGCTTCGTTGAAGCAATACATGACGTTTTACGACGTGACGCTCATGAACCCTCGCGTGCTGTGCGGGATGTTCGCGGGCGTGCTGCTGGCGTTCCTGTTCTGCGCGCTCACCATGAAGGCCGTGGGTCGTGCCGCCTATGCGATGATGATGGAGTGTCGCGATCAGTTTTCCAAGGTCAAGCGGTATCTCATCAAGGAAAAGGGCATGAGTCAGGACCAGGCCGACGACTGCGAGAACTGGCCACGCACGCAGGTGGAGTTTGAGGGTGCGAAACTGCCCGACTATGCCAACTGCGTCGCGATCTCCACGGCCGGCGCCCAGAAGGAAATGGTCGTTCCCTCGCTCTTGGCGATCATTCTGCCGATCCTCGTCGGTCTCCTGTTCGGCGTGCCCGGCGTCATGGGCCTGCTGGTCGGTGGTCTGACGAGTGGTTTCGCCGTGGCGATCTTTATGGCCAATGCCGGCGGCGCCTGGGATAATGCCAAGAAGTACATCGAGACAGGCAAGTTCGGCGGCAAGGGCTCCGACTCCCACAAGGCCGGCATCGTCGGCGATACCGTCGGCGATCCGTTCAAGGACACGAGCGGCCCGTCGTTGAACATTCTCATCAAGCTGATGAGCATGGTCTCGGTCGTGTTTGCTGGGCTGGTTGTCAAGTATGGCCCCGAGGTGGGTAGTTGGTTGGGGCTGTAGGGGCGAAGGCCCACGGATTGGAACCCTCGGTCCGCGACGAGCGGCGAGGGTTTGGGTGCGCGTGGGTTTCGCACGCACGCGCGTTGTGAGTCCGTGGGCTTGGGCGCGTGGGTCGGGGCGCTGCGGGCCTCGGCCGTGGGGGGCGATTCCGCCCAAGGGTGAGATGCGATGGCAGGAAACGAAGATCTACTCAAACACGCCGAGTCGCTCGGCCTCGATCCTGAAACGGCACAGGGCGAGCGGGAGAAGGCCAAGCCCGATCGGTCTGGCGAAGAGGCGAGCCGGTTCGCCGTCTCTTGTGCGCGGATCATGCGCGACGATCATTGCGAGGATATCGTCGTGCTGGACCTGCGCGGCGTGAGCCCCGTGTGCGATTTCTTCGTGATCGGCAATGGCACGTCCGAGCGTCAGATGCGGGCGGTCATCGACCACGTCAAGGAGATGGGCAAGAAGGTCGGCGAGGCGCCGTATAGCGTCGGCGGTTACGACGAGAGCAGTTGGATCGTCGTGGACTATGTCGATGTGATCGTCCATCTGTTCAGCGAAGAGAAGCGAACGTACTACGACCTCGACTCATTGTGGGGCGATAGCCCGAAGGTGGAGTGGGCGGCGTAGGGAAGCCGGCCGTCGGCAGAAACACGCGCCGCCAAGACTCGCGCCGCCAACCCGAGTCCCGAGCGCCAGCGAGCGGGTTCGAAGAGCCGCGGGCTTCAGTCCGCGCGGCCGTTCGACGGCGAATAGACGCTTCCAGATCGCCCTTTGACGACAAGCCCACTTCGCGTTCCACTAGGGGCATGAAATCACTCCTCCACGAGATCAGATCGCACGTCTCACAGGCCCTGAAGACTGCCTTTGGCGAGGCGGCCGCTGGGGCCGATCCGCTGGTCAAGGCGGCGGGCGTTGCGAAGTTTGGCGACTATCAGTCGAACGCCGCGATGGGGCTGGCCAAGCGGCTGGGGCAAAAGCCGCGTGACGTGGCCCAGCAGATCATCGATGCCCTGCCGTCGGCGGCACTCGACATGATCGAAACGCCCGACATCGCCGGGCCGGGCTTTATCAATATGAAGTTGAGCCGCGGCTACCTGGAGGAGACGCTGGCCTCGATTCCGCCGGAGCCGAGTGCCGCCGGTGACAAGCGCATAGCCGAGCAGCGGGCCATCGATCAGAGCCCCAAGCGTGAGCGCGGGGTTGGGCCCTTGGCGGACGCACGAAAACCCGTCGCTGACGCTCAGGGCTCTGGTCGGACGCGCGACCGTATTGGCATCGAGCCGGTGGACTCCGCCGGGCGGGACACTGTCATTGTGGACTACTCCTCGCCGAACGTGGCCAAGCAGATGCATGTCGGCCACCTCCGCAGCACGATCATCGGCGACACGATCGCGCGCGTGCTGGAGTTCGAGGGGCATGCGGTCATTCGGCAGAATCATGTAGGGGACTGGGGGACGCAGTTCGGGATTATCCTGGAAGAGATGTTCGAGCGAGGGCTGTTTCCTCGAGACGTGGGTGCCGGCGGAAACACCGGGTTCGGCCGCCTGCCCAATGATCCGGCCGAACTGGAGGGGATTTATCGCTCCGGCTACGCGAAGATGGAAGACACCGGCTTCTCGTCAAGGGCCCGTGAGGCTGTGACGCGGTTGCAGTCGGGACAGCAGGCCGAGCAGTTGGCCTGGGGGCTGGTTGTCACCAAGTCGATGCGGGGCGTGCTTGGCATGTACGACCGGCTCGGCGTGCAAATGCGTGGAGCGGACACGCGCGGTGAGAGTTCTTACAACCCGTTGTTGGCGTGCGTTGCGGAGGAACTTGAGGCGACCCTTTTGGGTTGTGACGGTGCTGCCGTGGGTGACACCGGCGTCGAGGGTGGGCGGGGGGCGCTCCCTTACGGTCGCGGCTCTGATCAAGGCGGCTCTGATCAAGGCGGCTCTGATCAAGGTAGCTCTGATCAAGGTGGCTCTGATCGGCTACGCGCCGTCTGTCGCGAGGATCAGGGGGCGCTTTGCGTTTTTCTCGAGAAGGCGGATGGGACGCCAGCCTACAAGGGGCCGCAGGGCGATTCGTTGCCGATGATCATTCGGAAGTCTGATGGGGCGTTTCTCTATTCGACGACCGACCTCGCCGCGATGGCGTTTCGCATCAATGACTTCGCGTCGCAGCCGATCCGATTCGTTACCGATGGCCTTCCGGGCGCGTTGCGCGATCTCACCGGCGAGACGCCGGTGCCACAAGTCGTGCCACAAGTCGTGCCACAAGTCGTGCCACAAG
>CAYYPB010000134.1:0-1931 GCA_964473405.1 uncultured Planctomycetaceae bacterium | reverse complement strand
GTGCCACAAGTCGTGCCACAAGTCGTGCCACAAGTCGTGCCACAAGGCGGCGGTCTCGGCGGGACGCGCATTCTCTACGTCGTCGGCTCGCCGCAGAGGTTGCACTTTGAGATGCTGTTTGCCACCGTTCGTGCCCTGGGTTGGACGCGGCCAGGGGATGGGTCGCGCGAGGTGCGGCTGGAACATGTCATGTTTGGCTCGGTGCTCGGCGATGATCGCAAGATGCTCAAGACGCGGTCGGGCGAGAACGTCAAGCTCAAGGACCTGCTCGACGAGGCGGTCCAACGGGCCGAGGCCCTTGTGCGCAAGACCGAGGAAGACCCGGAACGTCGGCGCGGTTTCGACGAGGCGGAGATCACGCATATCGCCGAGACGGTTGGCATCGCCGCGGTGAAGTATGCCGACCTGTGTCAGAATCGGAATACCGACTACGTGTTCAACTGGGACAAGATGCTGGCGCTGCAGGGGAATACGGCGCCGTACATGCTCTATGCATATGCTCGGATTCGGTCGATCTATCGTAGGGGGGGGCAAGCCGTCACCGGTCAGCCGTCAGCCGTCAGCTCTGAGCCGTCAGCGATCGACCTTTCTCACGATGCCGAGCGGGCTTTGGCGCTTTGTGTGCTGCGGATGCCGGAGATGTTGGATGCCGTGGCGGAAACGCTGCTGCCGAATATCCTGTGCGAGTATCTCTACGATTTGGCCGGGCGGTTTATGACTTTCTACGAGTCGTGTCCTGTGCTCAAGGCGCCGGACGACGAGACGCGGGCTTCTCGATTGCAGCTCTGCGATCTGACCGCCCGGGCCTTGAAGCTGGGGCTCGATTTGCTCGGCATCAAGACGCTGGAGAGGATGTAACGCGCCGGGGTGCGCGCTTCGCCGTCTTCGCTCGAGAGTGTGACTGGACGCTACGCCCGACCGAGGGCGGGTTCGCAGAGTATGGGGTCCGGCAGGGCGGCATCGAGGAAGCCGCGATTGCGCGTGGCGCAGCCGAGGCACGCACCGCAGGGTTCGGCGGGTGAGGAGATGCAGGACCATGTCAAGTCGAAGGGGGCTCCGAGGCGGTTGCCGAGTTTGACGATCTCCGTCCTGGATAGGTCGACGACGGGCGTCTCGATGGAGATCGGCCGCTGTTCCGAGGCAAACCGGAAGGCGTGCCGGTAGAGTTCGATATACTCGCGGCAGTAGTCGGGATAGATGCTGCCGGTGCGCGGCCCGGGGGGGCCCAGGTCTTCGCTGACGCCGAGGAATATCTTGGTTGCGCCGATGACCGACGCCCATTGAAAGGCCGCGCCGAGCAGTGCGCCGATGAGGCCGGGGATGTGGCTCGTGGAACGGCCTTCGCCGATGGCCATTGCATCTTCGATGGGCAGCTTGCGGCTGACTCGGGCGTTGCCGCCGATCTGTTCGACGTGCGGCATGCCGATGCAGAGTTCGTGGGCGGCGTCGAATGATGCGACCTGCTTCCTGAAACACTCTTCTTCTCGCTGGGCCGCGCGGTGTTCGAATCGGGCGTGCAGCATCGCCAGTTCGTGGTCGCCTGCCGCCATCGTGGCGACGACGGCGCTGTTCATTCCACCGGAACAAAGTACGACGGCTCTTTCCTTGGCCATAATCGAGGGTCTCCTTCGAGAGTCATCGGCGTGGCGGGCGATGGAGTTTGGCTTGTTCCGGTAACGCCGGCGATGGGCGGGGCTGTGGACCGATAACGTTGATCGCCGGTGTTCCGCTGCCACGGGGCCACTATGGGGCTTGGAAACCGGCGATCAGTGCGAATCGGCCGGCCGCCTCGCCCTCGCGGCGATGCGAGTAGAAGCGATCATCCCGCATCGTGGAGATTGAGGCGACGCTGATGTTGTCCTCGCGAACGCCGGTGCGGACGAGTTGGTCCACGTTGGCGGATCGCATGTCGAACAGCCAACGGTCGGCGT
>CAYYPB010000133.1:0-7186 GCA_964473405.1 uncultured Planctomycetaceae bacterium | reverse complement strand
CGCAATCATCTGGCGGGTGGCCCATGTCCTTTGGACATGGGGGAGTCGATGATGCGTGTACACGTGACCCGATCATCGTCTCCCCCACCTCCAGAGGAGGTGGGCCACCCACTCGGGTTCTAGTAATCGATCCCAATGGTTTACCACGAACTCAAGGAACCGTGGAACGGCTCGACCTCCTACTTCATTGGTTCACCCCCAGAGGGGATGGGGCACCCGCTGTCTCGGCGGTGGGATCACAGGCGAGACGCCTGTGCCACATCAACCGTGAGATGCTCTAGCCGCTCGGCTGCGTGCTTGCCTTGCTGGCGCGTTTGGCCTTCGGTTTCTTGCCGGATCGCATCGCGTCTTTGATGTTCTTCAACAGTCGGTTGGCCTGTCGCTTCATTTCCAAATCGAGTCGGCCCATTTTGCTGTCCGGATCCTCCATCGAGATCGCATAGCCCAGTTGGAGGGCCTTGGCCCACGCGGCCATGCTTCGTAGCGTGTCGCCCTGGGCGCGATAGGCCCTACCCATCGCGGCGACGGCGGTGCAGTGATCGAGCTTCGCATTGATGTTGTCCGGCTCGGCGGCGCTGAGTCGCTCCTGGATCTCGACGGCACGGCGGGTGAAGTCCATCGCTTCGTCGGCGTTTCCCAACTCGACATGCATGTTGCCGATGGACATGAGCGTGCGACCCAGCCTGCTATGGGCGAGCTTGAAGTTCGGGTGGTCTGCACACAACGGCTCGAGGATGGCCAGGGCTTTGCGGTGGTACTTCAACGCCTCTGCGGGGCATCCGCGGCGGAACTGAACATAGCCGATGTCGATCAGCGAGCCGGCCTGGCTGTTGAGGAGATAGGCATTGTCGGTGTCGCGTTCAGCCGCCCTTTCGTATGCCTCTAGGGCCGCCTGGTGGTGTGATTTAGCCTCTTCCAGCCGGTCGTCGAAATCATCCAGCGCACTGCCCAACGCGTTGTGACTGTCGCCCACGATCCTGGCGAGAAAACTGTCCCTCGGGTCGGCGTCGGCGAGGGCTTGGCGAATATCGAGCCCGCGCCGATGGGATGTGATCGCCTCCTCGTAGTGGCCCGCCGTGAACTCCAGCCCCGCCAACCCGTGCAGACAACGCGCCCAGTCGCGTTGGAGCGTTGCGCTCTCGGGATCAGCTTCTGCCAGGGCCTGGGTGATTTCGACACTTCGCCGTCGTGTCGCGATCGCCTCTCCGGTCTCGCCGAGGGTGGACTGGGCGTAGGCCATCTTCTCGTAGCAGACCGCGAGTTGCTGACGCGTGTGAACATCGTCGGGATGATCGCCCGCCAGGGCCTCGCAAAGCGAGGCCGCTCTCGCGTAACCGACGCGCGCGGCTTGAAACGCGCCTTCGGCTGCCGAGAGCTCGGCCAGCCGACGGTGAAGGATGATCACCTGGAGACGCCGGATTCTGCTATCGGGCTCCTCGGCCAGCAGCCGTTCTCTGATCAGCAGCGCCCGCTTGATGTGTTCGCGGGCTTCGGCGACTCGCCCTTCGTTCTGCAGGACGAACGCCATTGAGAAGTGGGCGCTGGCAAGACGAAAACGGTGATTGAGCTTCTTGGGATCAACCGCGTAGTTGGCCTTGGCGAAGTCCAGCGCCGTCTGGAAGCTCTTGGTAGCGCCCGCCGCGTTGCCCAACGTCCATTGCACGTGCCCCACCTGGCGATAGGCCGCAGCGAGGTCGTCTTGCAGCTTGAGGTCGTCCTGCGACTCCTTGGAAAGGCTGTCCAAGTACTTCAACGCCTCGGTGGCGAGCAACTCGCGGGCCGGCAACGAACCCGACAGGTTCACGATCTTGTCGTGGAAGTCAAAGATGAACGACCTGGCCAAGGCGCGAACCTGCGCGAAGCGATAGTCAGCGCGTTTCTCCTCGACAACCGCCTTGGCGCGTTGGAGGACGGCCCGTCGCTCGGACGCCTGCGCCTTGTCTCGTTCGTCGCCTGCGAGCTTCTCCGCCTCGATGGCTCGGTCGCGTTGCTGCTGGACCTCGGCGAGTAGCGTCGACTGCGTGCCATACAGGATGGATAGCGCGATCGCGGAACCGACCGCGAGGAGGACGAGTCCTGCCGCCATCGCAAACGGCGTCTTGTGCTGTCCGATGGTCTTCCGCAGGACATACCAAGTGCTGTCGCGCTTCGCCTCGATGGGCTCGCCTGCAAGATAGTGTCGCAGGTCGCGGGCCAACTCAGCGGCACTTTGGTATCGCCGCTCTCTCTCTTTGGCGAGTGCCTTCAAGACGATCGTCTGAACTTCGTCGTCGATGGGGCACTCGCCGGGCTTCAGTCGGCCTGAAGAACGTTTGGTGATGCCGGATTCGAGCGACCACTGCCGCGTGGGCGGCGTGGGGACCGTGTGGCTGATGTGCTGAACGACCTCGGCCAACTGCCCGTCGATGGGGTACGGGTAGCGGCCGGTCAGGAGTTGGTACAGCACGACGCCCAGGGCGTAGATGTCCGTGCGCGTGTCCACCTCGTCGGGGTTGCTGCCGGTCTGCTCGGGCGACATGTAGGGCAGCGTGCCAAAGACCTGGCCCGTCATGGAAACGAGCGTAACGCTCGGGCTGGCCATCTGCTTGGCCAGGCCGAAGTCGAGGACCTTGGGCTCGCCGGCCGCGTCGACGAGGATGTTGGACGGTTTGAGATCGCGATGGATGATGCCGCGTTGGTGGGCGTACATCACGGCGTCGCAGATCGTCGCGAACAGCGCCAGGAGTTCCTCCACCGAGGGCTTCTTCTCCGTGACATACTCGTCCAGTCGCAGGCCGCGTACATAGTCCATCGCGCAGAACTGCCGTCCGTCCGAGGTGAGACCCGACTGGAAGATGGCGATGATGTTGGCGTGTTTGAGCTGGGCGGCCAGCTCGATCTCTCGTTCGAATCGCCGCTTGGCGCTGGGCGAGGCATGCACGCCCTCGAGCAGAACCTTGATCGCCACCTTGCGTTTGGTGTGCTTCTGGACGGCTTGGTAGACCACGCCTTGCCCGCCTCGGTGCAATTCTCGGAGTACCTCGTAGCCTTCTACCTGGAAGCCGGTTCGCGGTTTCGCACCGGCGTCCAGCGCAGCGCGCGGCTTGGCGGGAGGATCGCTCAGATCGCCGAGCCCGGCCTTGCCCAGATCTCGCAAGTCAGAGGCGAGCCGGCCGTCGGACCCTGCGATTTCGGCATCACGTCGCCCGCACACCGAGCATGCACTGAGGTGAGCCTCGACCCAGGCGGCCTGCTCTTCGCTCAGATTGCCGTCCCGGTAGCCGGCGAGTTCCTCGTCGCTCAGGCAACCGTTCATGGCATCATTCCTCGGAGCCCAGGAGTTCGATCATGCGCTCGCGGATGCGCTTGGTGAGGCGTGACTTGATCGCGTGGACCTGGTTCGCCGTCATGGCGAGCTCCGCACAGACCTCATCGATCGGGCGTTCCTCCATCACATAGGCCACGAAGGCCCTGAACGTGGAATCCTCAACCTCCGTCTTGATTCGACGGAGGCAGTGTCGCAGGTGTTCCTGTCGCCAGACCGTGTCGAACAGTGTTTCCGGCGAGTCGCCCGGCTCGGGAACACGCCGCAGTTCGCCCGTCTCGGCCTGCATGTCTCGACGGTCGCGGACGAGGTTCTTGACGCGGTTGTTGACCATTGTCCGCAGCCATGCTTTGAATCGGCCTCGGGTCGGGTCGTATTCGAATCCCCCGATGTATCGGTGGACGGCGGTCATGCATTGTTGGGCGATTTCGTCGGCCGCGGCTGGGTCGAGGCCGCGCGCACGAGCGAACCGCTGGAGCATGGGGCGGTAGATGCCATCGAACTCGACCCAGGCTGCTTGGTCGGCTTGGTCTCGAACTCGGATCAGCAGGCTGTGTCGGGTGGTATCCACGCTTTGGACTGCCTCGAACCGGACGTCACAGCCTCGATTCTAGCGACAATCCCGGATCGTCCCAAGCATAACTTGAGAGTCGCTCGACCGGCACCGCGTTTCGTGTGCCGAGGCGGGCGAAGGGCCCGGGGCGGATCGGCAGGGTCAGCGCGAAAAAATGCCGCCCCAATCGCGAGCGGTGCGACGCGTCGGCTCACCGATGATCGGTGTGCGTCGCTCCGACTGACCGCGATGGGGCGGGCAGGGGGGTAGGAACAAGGTTAGCGACCCACTAGGTCTTCTTTCCGGCGACCTAGTCTCGGTTCATTGTGCCAGAACGCCCCCCCTCTTGTCAAGAATCGATCGAGTCCCGACAGGGCTCGGCAAACGCCCCTCAAGAAAAAGTGAAACTGCCTCTCAGGGTCGCCCCGTTCGCCGTGTAACCCCAGTGAAGGTTGGACAGACGGCAGGCAGGCTCGAAACGAAAGGCGACTCACGATGAACGCGAACACTCGAAACGCGGCGTTTTCCTCCGATGATGCGGTCGGACAGGCTGGCAGTGTCCGAGGCTGGGCCAGCAGGCGATTGCCGGCGGCGGCCTTGAGCTTGGTCATTACGCTCGGGTTGGCCGGCTCGGCCATGGCAGGCATGGATCGGATCACCTGGGCGGAGTTGCCGGAGAGAGTCGCCGACCAGCTCGTTCCGGCAGACCAGCTTCGCTTGGCCGATTGGTCGGAGGCCCGGGGCGCGTCAGATCCGCAGCCGGCCATCGTGTTGCAGTACATCGAGAACACGTTCTACCAGTGGGAAGAGCACAAGATGCCCGCGAACGACGGCGAGATGCGCGTCAGCATCCGCATGATTCGGCCGCAGGCGTTGGATCTGACCATCGAGGAGGCTCAGGTGTTGCTTAGCGGCTCGCGGCTCTATCTCGATGGGCTCGCCTCGACGCGCCAGGCGCAGACCCTCGACCCGGACGATCCTGAGTTCGACGCGGACGACGACGACATCTATACCGATGGCGACCCGGGCGCGTTCGATCCGACGATCGATCCGGACGGGTTGTTTGACGAAGGGCCGGACGGCGACGAGGCCGTGGCTCGGCAGGTGAACGGTGCGGACAACCGCCAGCGCGTCGGCGACACGACGGCATTCCCCTACCGCACGATCTCCTACATGCGATCCGAGTATCCCAACGGCGTCGTGGCTCGCGGGACGGGCACGGTCGTCGGGCCGTACATGGTCCTCACAAACGGGCACGTTGTGTACAACACCGACCGAGGGGGTTTCGCAGAGTCGGTGTCGGTCAGCCCCGGCCAGTGGCAGACCGCACAGGGCGAGGACGTGAATCGGCCCTACGGCTCGAAGAACGCGACTCGCCTCGAGACCAATTCGCGCTACACCCAGACGCGTCAGTTCGGCGACGACTACGCCGCGGCGCTTCTGCCTGAGCCGTTCGATGGGATCAACACCTACATTCCGCTGGTGTTCAACGTGTCGCCCAGCTTCATCAACCTCGCCGGGTATCCCAAGGAAGTTCAGTCCGAGAGTAACAGTCGGACCTTGTGGAAGACATCGGGGAGCATCGAGTCTGTCACGAGCCAACTCCTTCGGTTCATGGCCGACGTGACCGGCGGCAACAGCGGCGGCCCGGTTTGGACGTACAGCTCAAGCACGAGTACACGGCGGATCGTCGGACTCGTGGCCTTCAGCGGTTCGACGTCGAACGGTGGACCGCGGCTGACCAGCGAGAATCTGGACATCATCTCGGGTTGGATGAACTGGCGCCCCGACGGTTCGGGCAACGGCAATGGCGGCGGTAACGGAGGGAGTGATGGGGGCAACGGCGGGAACGATGGCGGCAGCAGTGACGATCGCTACGAGCAGAACGACTCGTTCGACGATGCGGCCACGATTTCGACGGGGACCTACAGCCTCCAGGGCCTGGATCAGGACAACTTCAAGGTCACGACGCGCGAAGGCAAGGTGACGGTTTCCATCAGCGGTTCGTCTGGCGATCTCGATCTGTCGCTGTGGTTCAAGGTCGCCGGCGAGTGGGAGGAAGTAAAGTCGCGGAGCAGCGACTCGAACGAGACGATCACCCGCACCGTGCCGGCCGGCAGAACCTTCATCCGCGTCGAACCCTACAACGGCGAGACGGCGGCCTACACGCTGAGAGTTCGCTTCACGCCGAAGCCCAGCAGCAACTCTGGCAACAACCACGGCGGTGGCTCCGGGGGTGGCTCCGGTGGCGGCGGCAACTCGGGCGGCGGCAACAGCGGCGGCGGAAACTCCGGCGGCAACTCGGGTGGCGGCTACACGGGCGGCGGAAGTAGCGGTGGCAATGCCGGGCTCTGTGGCGTCGCGACGCCACTGACCCTCACGGCCACGCTCGTCGGCATGTTCGGCCTCAGCACCGGCGTCCGACGCCGACGGTTCTGAGAATCGCCGCGCACTTCGGTGAACAACGCACGAGCAGGGCGTTTCGCGATTCGGCGGAACGCTCTGTTTTCGTGCCGTTGCGAGTCAAATGGAACCGCTCTCGTACTCCCCATCTGCTTGATGGAATCAGGGTGGCACGATCGAGCGACCGCATGACCGTGGTCTTCCTCGTACGTCTCACGGCCCGGCAGGAGCTGGACCGTGCCACGCACACCTCTGCACCTCAGGAACCGCGCAAGCATTACGTGAATCGTCGATCCGCCAAACGGCAAGCCCGTAGGGACACGGCCGAGCACAATCAGCCCTGTTGTTGTCGCGCGATCCCTTGGCATTGGGTGGAAGGCGGAACCCCACGGGCCGTCAACGCGGCCATGACGAACTCGACGGTTTGTGGCAGGTCGAACTGTTCCATATTGACGATGAGGTCGTGTCGCGATTCGGCGTCCGCGTCGGTCGGAAAGTGCGCCTGCAGGAAACCCCGGCGATCGCGTTCTATTTCGACGATCTGCCGGCGCGCCTCGCGCTGGGTCAGATTCATCTCGGCGGCGAAGCGATCGGCGCAGTACTCGGCAGGGGCGGTGATGCGGACCCTGAGTCCGGCGGTGCGTGGGAGGATGAGATCGGCGCCGCGGCCGAGGAAGATGGCGCGACCCTTGCGCGCCAGGGAGACGATGGTCTCCGTCAGCCGGTGAAAGTAGTCTTCCTTGCTGAAACGCCCCTGCGTTACGGAGCGGAGGAAGTCCTCCAGCCAGCCGATGTCCCGTTGGTCCAGCTCTTTGTAGACGCGGTGTCGGTATTCGTCGTTGCCCGCCATGACCTGGAGTACGTCGCGATCGAAGATCGGCCAGCCCAGGCGCTCGTGCACGACCGGTTGCAACTCGAAGAGCCCA
>CAYYPB010000132.1:0-7190 GCA_964473405.1 uncultured Planctomycetaceae bacterium | reverse complement strand
CCGGTATCACATGCCATGCGGCTGATTCGCAAATCGCCTGAACTGTCATGGACCCTTCGGCGGCCGACACCTCCTCGAAACCTGTTCCCGAGCGCGGCGACGGGCTATAATGGGGTGCCTGCCTGAGCCCTGAGCCCTGTGCCCTGCGCCCGCCGAATGCCTGCCGACATCCTGCCACTGCCCGCCGAGGATCGAACCCATGTCATCGCGAGTCACGCTCGAAACGAAAGTCTACGCCGCCGGGTCCGATCGGATGCTCTCGATGCACGACCTGCTCGACTACTTCGAGCAGCAGGGCTCGATGCGCGTCTCCGACCTCCACATCAAGGCCGGCAGTCCGCCGGTCTATCGCGTGGACGGTCAACTGCAACGGATGAAGGGCCAGCCGCTGGAGGAATCGGCGGTTCGCGCGCTGGTCGAGAGCCTCATCAGCGATACGGAAATCGAGGAGTTCAAGGCGAATGGCTCGGTGGACAGCTCGTGTTTCACCGAGACGATGCAGTTCCGGCTCAACTGCTTTCACGAGAACGACGGGCCCGCCATCGCGATCCGCGCGCTCGAAGCGGCCCCGCCGCCCGTCGAGTCGATCGGCTTTCCGAACGATGTCTGGCGAGACATCACGCAGAAACAGCAAGGCCTCGTTCTCGTGACCGGGGTCACGGGGGCTGGCAAGTCGACGACGATTGCCTCGATGCTCGACCGCATCTGCCAAACGCGGGCCTGCCGCATCATCACGCTGGAGGACCCCGTGGAATACCGCCTGAAGAGCCGTGCGGGCTTGCTTTCGCAGCGCGAGGTCGGCCGAGACGTGCCGAGCTTCGAGCGCGGTCTGCGTGATTGCCTGCGCGAGGATCCCGACGTGATCTTCGTCGGCGAGATGCGCGATCGCGACTCGACCTCCTGGACGCTGACGGCCGCCGAGACGGGGCACCTGGTGTTCTCGACGCTCCACACGCGCGACGCGCGCGGGACCATCACGCGCGTCCTGGACATGTTCCCCCCCGGCCAGCAGGACGAGGTGGCGAGTCAACTGTCACTCGGCTTGAGCCACATCATCTCTCAGAAGCTCATCCCACGGGCCGACGGCAACGGCCGAGTCGTGGCGATGGAGATTCTCAACAACATCTACTCCGTCTCCAACCTGATCCGTCTCTCCAAGACCGAGCAGATCTACAGCCAGATGCAGACGCGCACGAAGAACGTGCCTGAAGAACGCATGGTCACGCTCGAGCGATCGCTGGCGAAGCTGGCCAAGAGCGGCCAGGTCACTGCGCTCGAAGCGGAGCGCTGGGCGAACAACCCGCTGGCGTTTGTGGAGGAAATGCAGAACTGAGGCCTGTCCAGGCCGGACCGCCGCGCTGTGTTGCACACGTGCGAGGGATACTCTACTCGTTCGGCCCGCGGACATCGTAGCGCCGACGACTGACGATCAGTTCACCGTTGACAAACCGCTTCTTGCGAAAGCCGAAGAGGTGGAGGATATCGAGTACGAGCCAGTGGGCCACGCGCTGGTTGACGATGAACGCGTCCGGCTGGCTCGGATGCCGTCGAATGCCCGGCAGCCACGGCACGACGTGATGGGCTCGCAGATGGCGAAGCACCGAGGAGACCTTCAACCAGAGCGGCCTCACCTCGCGGGCTACGAAGAAACCGTCGCTGCCGAGGCCCTGATAAAGTGGCAGCAGGATGTGTCCATCGGCGCATGCCTTGATGTCGCCCTGATGATCGCGTGCCAGTACCTCGCCCGCTGAAACCCTTTTGAGGCTATGAAAGCCAGGCAGCATCTCGAAACCGTCTTCCGCCGCGACGGGATGCCGGTAGATGATCTCCATGACCGATGGCAGATGTCCCACGCGATCGCGCAGCCGATCTCGGGCGAGCCGCGCCTCGGGCACCGCCTCCGCGTCGATGAGCCCGGCTGTGTCCATCGCGATCCAAATCGCGGATTCTTGATTCTCTACAGATGTCTCGGCGTCGTGTTGGCCTGCCTCGAATCCGAGCGTGATGTGCCCCAGGCCGTTGATGTACTCCAACAGGACGCCTTCGATCTGCTCCTCCAGCCCCAGCATGACCGGCACGGGATACTCGGAGGCCAGCCGACGGTTGCGCAGGGTGTCTCCCAGTAGCACGAACGGCGAGCCCGGCGCCGAACTGGTGTGGAGATCCAGAAAGTAGCCCGGCCCCGAAGCGCGATCGAACGCCGCCTCCAACTCGGCCAACAGTTCCCGCTGTTCTCGCTGTTCGACGCTGTTCGGCGACGTGGCATCGGCCGATCGGACGGCGCCGATGCGTTCGGTCGTCCAGATGCGGTTCAGGTCTTCTTCTATGTATCGCTGACCCTCGGCCAGCGCGCCGAGGTTGCCCGCCAGTCCGACGAACTCCCCCGAGAAGGCCGGCCGGCGTTCGGCCAGCGTGGCGAGGACGCGTCCCAGAGCGATCACGCCGGAATGCTCGTTGCCGTGAATCCCACCGACACATACGAGCGTCGGACCCTTGCACCCTCTCGAGTAGTGCCCGATGACGCGACGAAACGCTCGATCCGAAGGCTGCGGTCGGGCTGGCGATGCGATCACGCTTCGGCCTCTTTCGTCTTTTGCTTCCCTATCCTCAGGTGTCGTTGCATCAAAGTCGCCGCGATCTCCATGAAATCGTGATCCGTCACGATCCCGACCAGCACGTCGCCCTTGACGACGGGCAGACACGACACCCCGTTCTTTCGCATGATCTCGATTGCGTCGTGCGTCAGCGTCTCGGGTGTCGCCGTAGTCAGGTCCGTGTGCATGACCTCCCGCACCGGTACGGCCCGGCTGATCCCTCGAGGCAGGTCGCGTGCCATCATCCTGAGCAGTGTGCGGTACGACACGAGGCCGACGAGGCGGTTCTGGTTGTCCTCCACCGGCACGTGGCGGATGTTCTCCCAGTCCATCAAGTTGGCGACGAGATCGATCACTTCCTCTTCGTTCACCGTGAACAGATCGGTCGTCATGAACTGCCCGATGCGCAGATAGTGGCTCGACAAGTCCGTCGAGAACTCGAGCTTCGCCAGGGGCCACTCGTGTGCGGGCAGCCCGCCGCGCTGGTTCTTGGCGATGGCCATGGTGATGGAGCCCGCCCGTTCGGCTCGGGTGCCCTCGTCCTTCATGTTGGCGAGCGACGCGAGTTGCCACTGCGCGCCGGTCTGGTGGCTGGCCACGCGTCCCTCGATCACGCCGAGGTAGCGGTCGATGTCATTCGCGTCGAACCCCAGATCGTGCAGGCCGTCCCGCGCCAGCGGAATCAGCCTGTTGCAGATGAGGGCCTGGGCCGGCGTCAGCTTGCCGTCCAACCAGGTGAACTGGGCCTTGAGCCCGTGTTGGGCCGCCGCGAAGAAGTTGGACCGCGCCACATCGAAGTCCATCATCTTCGTGATGTCGCCGTACTCTCGCACCGTGCCTCGCAACAGGCCGAACCAGAACGCCGCGTTGGCCACCTCGTCGAGGACGGTCGGCCCCGAGGGGAGGTAACGGTTTTCGATGCGAAGGTGCGGCTTGCCATCGGTGATGCCGTAGCAGACACGGTTCCAGCGATAGGCCGTGCTGTTGTGCGTCTGGAGGGCGCGGAGCTTGGGGGCCTCGCCGCGCTGGATCACCTCGAATGGCTCTTCCTTCTCCTCGGCGGCGAACAGAACGCGCAGGCGTGAGATGTCCTCGCGGAAAATCTCCAGGGCCGACTCACGCACCCATCGCGTCCCGAAACTGACGCGCGAGCTGAGCTCGCGATGGGCATTGTTCAGGTCCGAGGCATCGACCGACTGGTGGAAGACGGCGATGCGCGTCTCCTTCCAAAGTCGTTTGCCGAACAGCAGCGGCGAGTTGGCCGCCGCCGCGAGGATCGGTGCGGCCACGACCTGGGCGGCGTTGTAGATATCCGTAAAGCTCTCGGGGCTGACTTGAAAGTGAACCTGGAAGCTCGTGTTGCAGGCCTCGAACATCACCGAGTCTTCACGGACGCTCAACTCCTCGATGCCCTTGATGACGAACCGAAAGGGTCCGCCGCGAACGGACATGAGCAGGTCGTTCAACGCAAAGTAACGCGGCACGGGCGTGAGATTGTCCAGGAGCAGATCGGCCGGATCGAGCGTCGGCAAGATCCCCGCCAATAGCGCGTCGGCCCCCAGTGGCTTGGCGGCCTCTCGGATGCGATTGACATTGGTGTGGATCATCGCCTCCATGCGTCGGAGGCTGTCGCCGCCCAGGTCCAGCGGCGGCAGATTGAACTCGAGATTGAACCGGGCCAGCTCGGTGGTGAACTCCGGGTCGTCCAGCTTCTGGAGGACATCGAGGTTCTTGCCCACGGGCCGGCCGGCATCGTCGATGAGGACGAGTTCCTGCTCGGCCCCGATGCGCTGCTTGCCCGACTCGATCATGCCGATGCGCAGCATCTCCTCGAGGGCTTGCACATCGGTCAGCAATCGTTGGACAAAACGGCGACGCTCGACGGCATCGTCGTCGTGCCGGATGTTGAATTCACCCATTCCACGGTTCCAAGGCGATAGGTTCTGTCGCGTTATTGTACCGGATTATCGCTCGCAACCCAAGAGGGGGACGGATCAGAGCCCCGAGCGTCAGGGAGCGATTCGCGCTTGTTGGCAAGGATCGCCGCTTTGGAGCGATGACCGCTCCCTGACGGTCGCGGCTCTGTTCGCAGCGTGCAGCGCCGGGGGAATAGAAAAGCGGCACAGACCCGCGTGGGGGCTGTACCGCTTAGGAGGTTGCTGTTGTGAGTGCCTCGGTACGCTATCGCTCGGTCGAGAACACGTCGAAGTTGGCCACGTCATCCAGCGTGCCGTAGATGCCGTCCTTGCCGGCACTGAGGATGATGAACCGGTCGCTCTTCACCGGGCGGGGGAACTCGATCGCCGTCGGGTCGTTCACGTCGTAGGTCGTGGCGCGGAAGGACCGGATGAACTCGGCGAAGTTGTTGCCGTCGAGGGCTTGGGAGCCGATGTCCGCCGTGTGATCGTAGGTCGGGTTCCCGGCTTGGTCGATCTTGTGTGGGCTAGCGCCGTAGCTCGTGAACGCCTTGTTGTCCACACCGTCATAGACGCCGTTGCCGTAGTTCACATTGGAGAGGACGCCCTGAATGATCGGTGTGTTCTGGTTGGTCTTGGGCGAGGCGCGGTAGTAGAGGAGCGGCCAGCCGAACTTGTCGCGAAAGACGCGGCAGACGAGATTGTCGATCGTCGGCTGCGGGTCACCAGCATCCAGCGGGATCACGCCGAGGGAATCCTCGGGAGGCTGGGCGGTGGATGTGACGTCGACGCCGTCCTTCGGGATGTAGGGCTCGCGACGGTCGTTGGCGGCGTCCCAGCGGTTATAAGTAGTGCCACTCGGGCCGACCAGCGGAGCACGCGGGTCATAGCCGAGGAAGTCGCGGCCAACCAAGGCGTCGACGAGAATGTGGGCACCCTGGAGGGGCGTGCCCAGACTGCCCAGCTCCCAATTGGCCAGCCAGGGGTCAGGAGCGTTGAGATCGTCAGCCCACAGCACGACGTTCGAGGCCGGATACTCACCTTCGTCGTTGCGGAAGGCCTCGAGCCCGACCGACATCGCGTTGATCTGTGCCGAGATCGCCGTCTTGGTCGCGCGGTTCCTGGCCGCCGACAGGGCGGGGGTCAGGATGCCGATCAGGACCACGATGATGGCCATGACCGTCAGCAGCTCGATCAGCGTGAAACCGTGGCGTTTTCTCTGGTAAGTCATGATTGCGTACCTCCGCTAGGTGGGTATGGGGGATTCAATCCGTCGGTCCGTCTCCCCGGAGTGGCTGACACATTATTCTAGCCCATCTGAGGGCTCCAGTAAAGGGGGCGTGTGGGCATCTCGCCCGGCCCCGTGAGCGGCCAAAGTCCTCGTCGGCCGGTTTCGTCAGTTGTCGCGGCCCACGTTCTCGTGGGCCGTTCGAGCGTTCAGGCCCCCAAGCGGCCTCGCCCGCCTACTTCGTGTCGTCCGTGTAGCTGCCGTCCGTTCGGATCAAGACGGCCGGTAAAATCGTCCGCCGCAGGCCGCCGACGCCGCGGCTCTCGCCAAAGCACGCGCTGCGGTCCAACGTCACCTGGCAGCGCTGCACATAGTTGCCGTCCTCGTCGATCAGGGCGATATAGGCCGTGAACACATCCGACCGCGTCGAATAAAGATTCGCCCATCGAGCGAGATACGGATTGCGACTGCGGATGCCGCCGAACGTCTCGGGGTCGCTGCGCGATTGCTGCGGGTCCAAGATCGGGACGAACTCCGCCACGTCGTTGTCGTGCCGATAACGGTAATCCGGCGAGAACACGCTGGCGGTTCCGTTCTGTCCCAGGGCAGGTTCGTCGGCTCGGGTCTTGTGATACGGCATGGCCGTCGGCTTGTCGTGCAGCCGCTCGACGCGGAACAAGTCGTGGTTCCCGTGGAGCATGTCTTGGCTGCTGCGATTGGTCAACGCGGCCAGCTCGCACGCATGGGCAAAGGCCCCCCGGTCCGTGACCCAGTTGTGGCCGAAGGTCGTATGGCTTCCGGCTCGGGCGACTTCCTGAAGAACACCGAGATCGTCGGGCAGCCGCAAGGCGACCTCGCGGTCCTCCCGGGCGGCGACGATCGCCGAGGGGAAGTCCCAGAAGAAATCGACGTTGTTGCTGAAGAAGTCCGCCGGGTTGGCCTCCAGCGGTTGATAGTGGAGGTACTCCGGTGAGAGCGGTGTCAGCGACATATACGGGCCGCTGCGAAGGACTGTGGCCGGTGCCGTGTTCAGGTTCACCCGGCCGGCGACGCGGAACATGACATCGACCGCCTCGGTCGGGTCGTTGAGGTCGGTGAGCCCGTCGCCATCGTTGTCGACGCCGTCGAACAGGTGGCTCTGCGTGGTGAGCAACTCGAAGAGCCGCATCGTCCAAGGAGCGTTTTCGCCGTGGAAGTCGATTCTCTTGGCTAGCACAAAGTCCACGCGGCCTGCCGCGATGCGATCCACCGGAGCGGCAGGCAGATCGCCGGTCGCCCCGCCATTGAGGATCTTGGCGAGTCGGCTCGTGACGGAGATATCGATGCCGGGCGGGTTGTCCAGCACGGGCAGTCCAGCCATCGAGCCATCGTTGACCGCACCGATGAGAAACATGTTTCGCAGATCGGCCACCGAGTCGAAGGCCGCGAACGGCTGGCCCGAGCCGAATCCGA
>CAYYPB010000131.1:0-7191 GCA_964473405.1 uncultured Planctomycetaceae bacterium | reverse complement strand
AGGCGTCTCGCCTGTGATTCCACCGGCGGGACGCCGGTGCCACAGGGTTGGGTGCCCATCCCCTCTGGGGGTGGGGGACGGCCTGTCTTCCGAGGGGCCAAACGTCCGGCACAGAGGCCGGACGCCGCGAATATGTAGGGCGGGCTCTGCCCGCCCCCGACGGCGGGCGGAGCCCGACCTACACCAACCGGATACGGGAAGTACGCCGATGTTGAAAAGCAAACATCTAGTCGTCGTCGCCTTTGGGATCGCGCTCATCGCCGCCGATGTCCGCGCGGCAGATGAACCGACGAAGATCGGCATCGTCGAACACCTGGGCGACCGCTTGGCGATGAAGGACTTGTCCTTCCTTGACGAGGAAGGCCGGCCCATCACGCTGGATGAGCTGTCCGATCGTCCGATCATTCTGACGCTGGTCTACTACAAGTGCCCCGGCATATGCACACCGCTGCTTCAAGAGTTGGCCGCCGCCGTGGACAAGTGTGACCTCGTGCCCGGCGAAGACTATCGCATTGTCACGATCAGCTTCGACCCGACCGAGACGGCGGAGTTGGCTCGGCGTAAGAAGGTCAACATGATCGCCGAGGTGAAGTCGAAGAAAGTGCCGTCGGACGGTTGGCGGTTCCTGACGGGCGACGCCAAGAACGTCCGGGCGATCACCGAAGCGGTCGGCTTTCGCTATATTCAGGACGAGAACAAGGCCGACTTCATCCACGCCGCCACGGTCATGTTCCTGTCGACCGACGGCATGATCGCCCGCTATCTCAACGGCACGCGAATCGGCCATGCGGAACTCGAACTCGCCGTCATCGACGCCTCAGAGGGCCGGGCCCGATCGTTCATGCAGAAGATCCAAAAACTCTGCTATAGCTACGACCCAGCGGGCCGCGCCTATGTGTTGAAAGTCAACCGCATCATTCTCGGCGTCACGCTGATGTTTGCGATCGTGTTCGGTGGGTTTCTGCTGTTCAAGAAAACCGCCCACCGCCCCGCGAAGACCCCAACGACTGGAAGTGCTTCATGACCACGGTTTCCGCCACACTCCCGTCCGCCCAGCCGAGCTTCCTCGACGCCCGTCGCGGTTTTCTCTCCTGGCTGGTGACGACGGACCACAAACGCATCGGCATTCTCTACTTGTGCGGGATGACGGTGTTCTTCCTGTTCGCCATGACGATGGCGCTGCTGATGCGCTTGGAGCTGTTTTCAGCGGGCACGCAGTTCATCGAGAACGATCTCTACAATCGCATCCTCACGCTGCATGGCGTGGCGATGGTCTTTCTGTTCATCATTCCCGGCATCCCCGCCGTCTTCGGAAACTTCTTTCTGCCGATCTTGATCGGTGCGGAAGATGTCGCGTTTCCTCGGCTCAATCTTCTGAGTTGGTATTGCTTCGTGGCCGGTGCGGTGCTGGCGTTGGTGTCGGTTGTGTTTCTCGGCGGTCCGGACACGGGCTGGACATTCTATGTGCCCTACAGCATGAAGACGGGGCACAACGTGATCGTCCCGATGGCCGCGGCATTCATTCTCGGGTGGTCGTCGATTCTCACCGGGCTCAACTTCGTCACCACGGTCCATCGCATGCGCGTCAAGGGCATGGGCTGGTTCGACATGCCGCTGTTCATCTGGAGCCTCTACTCCACGGGCTGGATTCAGATCCTCGCAACGCCCGTCGTGGGTATCACGCTCATCCTCGTCCTCCTCGACAAGTACCTCGGCGTGGCGATCTTCGATCCGGCGCGCGGCGGCGACCCGATCCTCTATCAGCACTTGTTCTGGATATACTCGCATCCGGCCGTCTATGTCATGATCCTACCCGCCATGGGCGTCGTTTCCGAGATCGTTCCGACCTTCTCCCGCAAGAGGATCTTCGGGTACAAGTTCATCGCTTTCTCATCGATCGCGATTGCCAGCATCGGTTCGCTCGTCTGGGCGCATCACATGTTCACCTCCGGCATGGCCGACGCGGCGCGGGTGATCTTCTCGTTCCTCACGTTCTTCGTCGCCGTCCCTAGTGCCGTCAAGGTCTTCAACTGGCTCGCCACGATGTACAGGGGCTCGATCCACCTCGGCGTCCCGATGTTCTGGACGATGATCTTCATCTTCCTCTTCAGCATCGGCGGACTCACCGGTATGTTCAACGGATCGCTCGCGACCGACATTCACCTCCACGACACCTCCTTCGTCGTGGCGCACTTTCACTACACCATGTTCGGCGGAGCGGGCGTCATCTTCTTCGCCGCGCTCCACTACTGGTGGCCCAAGATGTTCGGCAAGATGTACAAGCTCAAGCCCGCCTACGCTGCGGCGGTCTTGTTCTTCATCGGTTTCAATCTGACGTATTTCCCGCTCTTGATGGCAGGCAACGCCGGGATGCCGCGGCGATATGCCGACTACCTGCCGGAGTTTGAGATATACCATCGGCTCTCGACGATCGGGTCCTGGGTTCTTGTACTCTCGATCCTCCTCATGGCGGGCAACCTGTTCATCTCGCTATTCAGGGGCAGCCGAGCCGTCGACAGTCCGTGGGGTGGAGCGACCCTGGAGTGGCGCACCGCAACGCCGCCGCCGGTACTCAACTTCGACGGAGAGCCGGACATGAGCCGTGGACCCTACGAGTATCCGACAGAGGTCGAAGCATGACGAACGACACCGCGAGCGCGGCTGATATCTCCGCTCCCGCCCACAGCGAGCATTACGATCCTGCGGCCAATCGGATCGGCATGTGGCTCTTTCTATTCACGGAAGTGCTGCTGTTTGGCGTCATGTTTATCGCCTATGCGGTCTACCTGAATCTCTATCGCGTTGACTTCCTGGAAGCCTCCGGGCACCTCGACATCAAGTCGGGGGCCCTCAACACGGCGGTGCTCCTGACCAGCAGCCTGACGATGGCCATGGCGATTGCCGCGATGGCGCGGGGGAAGCGCGGCCTGTCGCTGGGCCTGCTGGCCACAACCATCGCCTTCGCGGCCGGATTCATGGTCATCAAGGCGTTCGAGTGGGGTCACAAGTTCGAAGCCGACTTGTTCCCCAGGTCGGCCACAATGCTGGACAAGCCGCAGGGCGAACAGATCTTCTACGGCCTGTACTTCACCATGACGGGTTTGCATGCCCTGCACGTTATCATCGGTGCCGTGGCGATTCTCTTCGCCGCCACCTTCATTATCAAAGGCAAGGTCCGGCCCGATCGCATGTCGTTCATCGAGAATGTCGGCCTGTATTGGCACCTCGTCGACCTCGTTTGGATCTTCCTGTTCCCGCTGTTCTACTTGATCGGCTGAGGATGAACCGCTGATGTCGCAACACGAAACCGAACAACATGTCGTGCCGTATCGCGTCTACCTCGTCGTCTGGGCCGCGTTGCTCGTTCTGACGGCGATCACCGTGGGCGTTTCGCGGATCGACATGAAGCATGTGGCCGTTCTCGCCGCGATGATGATCGCCTCTCTCAAGGGTACGCTCGTCATTTTGTACTTCATGCATGTGCGCTTCGAGAAACCGTTGTACGCGGGCATGATCCTGGCGGCGTTCAGCACCTACGCCGTCTTCGTCGCACTGACATTCGCCGACTACTCATTCAGGTAATCCGCCATGATGCTGGCTCTTTCGGATATTACGCGTGAGGTCGACCACGCCTTCATGCTTCTCGGCGTGGCCAGTCTGATCCTGCTCGCAGGCATCACGATCGCCATGATTGTCTTCGCCGTGCGCTTCCGTCGGAGTGCCAGGCAGACGACCCGTCAGTTTCACGGGCACACCGGCCTGGAGATCATGTGGACCGTCATCCCCACCATCATCGTCACCTGGATGTTCTTCGTGGGATTCAAGGGATTCCTCATGATGCGGAACGTTCCCGACGGCGCCATGGTCGTCGAGGTCACCGGCAAGCAGTGGATGTGGTCCTTCCACTATCCCGAGGAAAAGCTGGACACCGTCGAGATGGTCGTCCCCGTCAACACGCCCGTCAAAGTGACGCTGACGGCCCCTCCCGGCGATGTTGTCCATAGCTTCTACATCCCCGACTTTCGCGTCAAAGAGGATGCCGTACCGGCCATGGAGACCTTCCTCTGGTTCGAGTCCGAACGCGTGGGGCTCTACGACATCTTCTGCGCCGAGTTCTGCGGCAAGGACCACTCCGACATGATTACCAAGCTCAGGGTCGTGTCGCAGAAAGACTACGATGCATGGGTCGAAGGCGAACACGCCAAGCGGTACAAGCCGCTCGTCTTCGAGGCGGTCATCAATCCGAAGCACCCGGAGTTCGGCCCCGATCGGCTGAACATCGACAGCGATGCCTTGTACAAGACGTTCTGTCTGTCGTGTCACGGCGAGAACGGTGACGGCTCGGGCCTGCCGGGCGTCGCACGAAACTTCACGCAATCCACCGACTGGAAGAAGACCACGAAGGTCGCCGACATCTACCGCACGCTCACCGAAGGAATCGATGGCACCCAGATGAGGCCCTATCCCAACCTCACGCCTTGGGAGCGCATCGCCTTGGCGCACCGGGTTCGCTCGCTCAACCAGGCGAAATTGCCACCGGACACCGAGGCGGATTATGCCGCGCTGGTCAAAGAGTACGAGTTGGACAAAATCAAGACGCCCGGCGAGACGATCCCGGTGGAGCGTGCGATTGAGATTCTCGGCGACGAGGCAATGATCGGCAGAAAGGGAATGGAGAATTGAGAATCTAGAATCTAGAAAGAGGAGCTTCAAGCCACGCTTGCTCGCTCCGTTTTCTCAGTTCTACATTCTCAATGCTCATTTCGTCCCCCATGACCACGACCACCGCGACGAAACCCGGCTTGCTCTCGCTGCTCTTCACGCTGACGCGAGCGAACATCACGATCGCCGTGACGTTTACGACCGTGACGGGCCACTTCCTGGGCGCGGGTCGGGTTGCTCCGGATTTGTGGATCCCCGTCCTGGGGATTTTCTTGCTGGCCTCCGGCTCTTCGGCGCTCAACCAGTGGCAAGACCGGCGAATCGACGCCTTGATGGAACGCACACGGCATCGACCCATTCCAGCGGGACACGTCGATGGCTCGACGGTGATCTTCCTGGCGATCCTCCTGATCGGACTCGGCACATCGTTGCTCGCAACAGTCGAGGGGGATACCAACCTGCTACTGCTGCTCGGTGCGTTCTCCCTCGTTTGGTATAACGGCGTATACACCTACCTCAAACGCATCACGGCATTCGCCGTCGTTCCCGGCGCGTTGATCGGTGCCGTCCCGCCCGTCATCGGCTTCGTTGCGGCGGGCGGAAGCCCTTCGGATCCGCTCATCGTTCTCGTTGCGGCCTTCTTCTTTGTCTGGCAGATTCCCCACTTCTGGCTGATTCTCCTGATGTGCGGCAGCCAGTACACCGACGCGGGGCTGCCGAGCCTGACGAACCTCTTTTCGCGGCGGCAGATTCTTCGGATGACCGCCGTGTGGTTGCTCGCGACGGCGACCGCAGGGCTGGTGCTGCCGACCGTGGCCGCAGGCGCGTTGGCCCTGCCCTGGAAGCTGACGATCGTGATCGCCTCCGTTTGGCTGGCCGGCAGGGCCTTGGCCGTGTTGCGGCTTCCCTGCGACAAGGAGAGCCGCACGACGTTTCGCCCCGCGTTCATACGGATCAACGTCTACGCCCTGATCGTCATGCTCTGCCTGTCTCTCAATGCGCTGCTGCCCCACCCGGCGGCTGGATAACGTCGTTCGGTTTCATCACATCTTCTCGGACCCACCCTGACGGATCGGCCGGCTCGGGCCAAAGAGGCCGCGAGACGTGGGCACACCGTCAAGAACATCTCCGGACCAAGCAACGGGCTCGATCAATGAAAACGGATGGTACGTTCCTGAAGCGCCGATTGACCGGGTGACGTCTCGGTCGCGGAAGGTGCGCTGATCGGACATCTTGTGCCCTCCGGTCATCGTGCCAGCGTAGGAGACCTCGATCCATGGCGAAACACCGCGTTCTCATCGTGGACCGCTCGCCGACGACGCGCGCTCTGCTCCGCAGGGAGTTTGCTCCCGATCGCTACGACATTCTCGAAGCGGGGGACTCGGAGCAGGCCGTTTGCATCGCACGGGAGAGGCCGCCTGACATCGTCACGCTCAGTGCCGTCCTCGCCCCACAAGACGGCATCGAAGTCTGCGCCGCCATCACGGGGCACGAAGCTTCGCGGAACACAACGGTCATCATGGTGACGTCCGTCGACTCGGACACGGAACGATCCCGCGCGTTCGAGGCGGGCGCGGTGCGGTTCCTCGTCAAGGGCTTTCCCGAGGGCCAACTTGCCGAGTATGCAGACGAGATCATGCGATCTCGCGGGCGGCTGGCCGGCGTGCGCATCCTCGTCGTGGACGACAGCGCCTTCATTCGCTCGGCCATCACGCGCGTATTGACGGCCGAGGGTGCCACGGTGTTTGAGGTCGGCGACGGGGCCGCCGCTCTGGACTCGCTGGGCGAACACGATTTCGACATCATCATAACCGACTATCACATGCCCACGATGGATGGCGTGACGTTCGTGCGAACGCTTCGTGAGACGCCCGAGTGCAGCACGATGCCGGTCTTGTTTCTCTCCGGTGCGGAGGACAGCCATACTGCCGTCCACGCGCTCGACGCCGGGGCCAACGACTTCATTCGCAAGCCGTTCGAGGCCACGGAGTTGCTCGCACGCGTCTGCTCGGCCGCGCGGCTCGCGGCGCTCACGCGCGAGTTGAAGAAGCTCGCCACGACGGACGAACTGACGGGCTTGGTCAACCGTCGTCAGGGGTTGGCCCAGCTCGACCGGCTATGTGCCACGGCCGAGCGATATGACGAATCCGTCTTCACCTGCATCATGCTGGATATCGACCACTTCAAACGATTCAACGACACGCACGGCCACGACGTCGGTGACATGGTCCTGAGGGAGACCGCCGCGGTCATGCGGCAGAGCGTCCGTGACGTTGACGTGGTCTGCCGGTTGGGCGGGGAGGAGTTTCTTCTCCTCTGCCCGAAAACCGCCGCTGCCGGGGCCGCCGCCTGCGCGGAAAAGGTACGCCGCGCCATCGAGCAACACGACTACCCTCATCGTGGCCAAGTACTCAAGGTGACCGTCAGCCTGGGCGTCGCCGAGTATCGCAGGCACTGGTCCGCCGCAAACACCGATCTCAAGGACGCAGACCATGCACTCTACGCCGCCAAGGATGCCGGCAGAAACAC
>CAYYPB010000130.1:0-7201 GCA_964473405.1 uncultured Planctomycetaceae bacterium | reverse complement strand
CACTAGCGTTGACTTACCGTGGTCAACGTGACCCACGAATACAAGGTTCATGTGTGGTTTTTTTGCCATTTTTTTGTCACCTTATGTTTGTGTAAAATGATTGAAAGAGTAAAGAGTTTTTAAGCGTTTTGATTCGTTTTCAAGCCCTTCCTAGTCCTAATCTGGTTAATGACCTTGTTCTGAAGCTCTTTAGGAACTCTTTCGAATCTGGAGTCTTGGAGTGAAAGGACGCCCCTGCCTTCAGTCCTGCTCCTAAGGTCACTCATGAAGCCGAAGCTCTCAGCAACCGGGAGCTTGATGGTCATGACCACGCTCTCGCCTTCCTGCTGCATGTCAAGCATTTGACCGCGCCTTGACTGCACGAGCTTGGTTATGCTGCCTATGTACTGTATTGGCGCGTCAATCCTGCGCACCTGAACTGGCTCGAGTATTCCAGGCCCGCTCTGCATTATAGCTCCCTTTATCGCTGTCCTAACTGCTGGGATGACTTGGTAAGGGCCCCTGTGAATTGAGTCCTCGTGAAGTTTTATGTCCATCAAGCTCACTTTGACGCCTACGACTGGCTCGTTAGCCACTGGACCCCTTTTCATGACGTCCGCGCAGCTGGCGGCGTAGTGTCGCGCCCTCCGGCGCACGTGCGAGCCCAAGCAGGATCCCCAACTCGCCAGGGGTGTGCTCGGTCAGTTGCTCCGATGTCTTGATCCGCAACAACGCCATGAACGCCAACGTCAGGAGCACCGAACGCAGCCCAAAGAAACCGTTGCGCAGCTTGCCGTAGATCTCGCCTCCTACGTCGCACAGACCTTCATGGAGTAGGGCGGGAAGCGCAAGCAACACGCCGGCCCCGGCGACGGCCTCCACCGCTGCGAACTCAGGCTCGGCCTCGACGAGCTTGCCCACGCACGCCAGTGTGCGATCCAACTTGCGCTTGGTCGCCACGCCTGACGCGCAAGCCTGATCCACCGAGGCTCGATCTCGCGGGCCCGTGAGCACCTCGGCAGAATCCGGCGTCGCCTGCTCGGCCCGCTTGCTCTTGCCAGGTGTGAGTAGGCCTCGCTTGATCGCGTGACGACACGCTACCGCGCCGCCCGCCGTGATGCCCGTCGTGCCGCCGGTTCCGATCGTCATGGCCGCTGTCTGGGCGGACTGCGTCACTTGCACGTCCACGTTGAGCGTACCACCGGCCGGGACCCTGGCCCCAAAGACCTGAACCCGGGGCATAGCGGTGGCGCTTTGCCCGTCAATGGTGTACGAAAGCTGGCCGTTGAGCAGCTTCTTGCCGTTGAACTGCGTCGAGTTGGCGATGCGATCGATACTCTGCAGCAGCGAGTCGACTTGCTGCTGGTTGGCCTGGATCTCATCGTCGGACAACGCACCGTCGTTGGCGGTCTGTACGACGAGCCCCTTGATTTCCAAGAGCAGCTTGGAAACCTCGCCCAACGCCGCATCAGCCGTCGAGATGACGTTGATGGCGCGTTCGGAGTTGCCAATGGCCGCCTCCAATCCGCGAATCTCCGACCGCAACGATTCCGAAGCGATCAAGCCCGCCGGATCGTCAGCACCACGATTGATCCGAAGACCGGTGCTGAGTCTCTCAAGACTACTGCTCAGTTCACCCTGATTTGTATTCAGTTGATGGATGGACTGAAGTGCCGAGACGTTCGTGTTTATGCGACTCATGGGTTCCTCCCTGAACGCCCACGCCCGAGATCACTCGCTGCGTGGCCCGACGCGCCTACCTGCGCGTCGCTTCTTGCTGTTGCGTTGCCTCCGTCAGAAGGCCGCTGATCCAAACCCGGCCCCGGCGGCGACAAACTCCTTCGTGTCGCTACCGAAAACCTTGTGGCCCGTGCCGCGCTGAGCGGCTCACTGCAAAGCCACGGGGTCCAAACCCCTCGGTCCAGCGATGTCGGCGTCGCTTGTGACCGGGATTGCTATCGGGCTACTACTGATGGGACTTTCATTAGTCCTCGAATGATCTTCGGAGGACCGGCGCGTTGAACCGTCGAGATTCCCGGCCTACGACCGAGAACCTTCCCGTTCCGAGAATGCAAGGCGTCGAGGCACTACTGACGAGAGTTATTATCAGACGGGGGCTCGGAACGCGCAGCAGCGTCCTCTTGAGAATTGATCGAAAAAGTTCTTGAAGAGGCGTCCTCAAACCCGCCCAGCCGAGCCTGGGCGAGCGCGTCGAGCGGTGTCAATTGACTTGCAAGACCTGCAAACGCCAAGTCACCGACCGCCAGATCGGCAGCCGTACGGTTTGCGATCGTGATCTCAATCGCCGAAGCGAGCGGCTCGACCACATCTTGAAGGAATGACAGGATCTCCTTTCGCGCTGCGGCTGCCTGCAACAACGCACACCGGGAAACGTCCTGAACGCGAACGGCAACACCGACGCCACAGTCGTCCAGCGTCGTCAAAGATGCCAGATACCCCCCGATGCCGGCGTTACCAAGCACGCGGCTGGACATCTCCGCAATGCGCAACGTGCCGGCCCCGCCGCCCGACGCCTCCGCAAGCGTGACCGACCACGTCCCGTCCAGCAGCTTGCAGCCTCCCGACTCGGTCGAGTCCACGATCCGCTCGATCGATCGGACTTCGCGGGCAACCTCCGCCTGCCATGCGAGCGGCGCGGTCGCCACTGTCGTCGGAAGATCACCCGCCGACCGAGCCAGGGCGGCAATCCTCAAGATGTGCTGCTGAATCCGCTCGATCGCTGAAGCGGCAAGGTCCATCGCCTCCGCAACGTCGCGGACATGGCCCATCGCTTCGGCTGGATCATCGACGCCCGTCGGACGCGACGACGCGATGTCGTCCACCCGACCGTAGCTCACGCGCAGAACAGGCCCTGCCCCGCGACTGTCGCCGGGCTGCGGAGGTCGGCGCCGCGGCCGAAGCCGAGCCGCCAACAAAGGCTGGATTTTCGATTGCCGACGGTTCAAAGGTCGTCCTTGCCTCCGCGCCCCATCAGGCCCAACGCGAACATCTCCAGCCTCGCTCCATCCGGCTTGCCGTTTGGTGAGGCTCTCCCGCCGCGCTCAAACCGCCGCCGACAACGGCTCCTGAGATTCGCACATCCAAGGTGCCGGCGAGACTACCGGCACGCCCGCGAACCGCCGGCCGATATCGCGGCACAGATCCTCGGCAACGCCCGGAGAAAGTGAGCCGGCGATAATGCCATCTACTTCCTCGGGACGAAACTCACGCTCGAATCGAAGCGGCATGTCTCGCCACGACCGCTCGGACGGCGAGGTTCGCATATCATCATATATAGCGTCGACCTCGATGCCCAGCGACGCGAGCAAGGTCACGAGCTGTTCGCAACCCTTGCCCCGCGACCACACTGCGATCTTCTTCACGCTGTGCCGCTCGGCCCAACCGCGCAAAACTTGCCGAGCCGTCACCAGCCCGAACATGTTCTCGAAACGACTCACAGTCAACGGTCGACGACGCGTCGAAGCATCCTCCGACTCCTTACGGCTCTCGCGAAGCCCCTCGCGGAACCCGCGGCGAGCGTTCTCCTTCTGGGCGACCCGCCAGTACCGCTCCAGTGTCGCATCCGTCAGATCATCCACATGCCCCTGCGGAGCATAGGTTCGCCAGAGCCGGAGGTTGTTTCTCACCAGCAGGCGCATCATCCGGTTATTGTCGCGGTTGGCAGACACCCGCCCGTGCCACACCACGAGATCGCCGTGGGGCTCGACCCGATAACCGCGCTTCCATAGGCGGCAACACAAATCATACTCTTCAACATAATAGTCGTAGTCGATCGGGTACCCGCCGGTCTCGATGAAAGCGCTGCGTCGGATCGCCCCTCCACAGTTAAAGAAGATGCCCGGCACGCCGCCGGCGTCGTGACGCTCCGGATCGTTCGACAGACGAACGCGACAGGCCACGGCTCCCAGGTCCGGCCGACGATCGAACAACGCAACCACCTTCTCGATCGTGCCGTCTTCAGGCCAGCTATCGTCATCGAGCATCAACAACACGCGTCCGCTCGCCGCGGCGACGCCCAGATTCCGGGCGGCCGAGCCGTGATTCCGCCCGAGTTCGATCCAATGCACGTCGGGATACTGACTGTGCAGATCGCACGTGCCATCGTCCGAGCCGTTGTCCACGACAATCACCTCGAACCGTTCGTCCGCCAGGGCGGCGAGGTGGTCCAACGTCTCGCGCAATACGGCCCGCCGGTTATGGGTCGGAATAATCAGACTGCAATCACACGCTGTGGATTTCATAGATTCCTCGTCGTCTCCATTTGGCGAACCGGGCCGTCCTCGGCCCCGGTCAGTCGCCCGCGCCCACGGCAGCCTCGTCCTGCCGATCAGGCTGCGGGATTACTGATCGCCCCAATACACCGCGACACACCGAACGCGAACCCGCCTCCCCCCCCGGCGCAAGCTCGGCTCGATGGAGCATCAGTTGTCGCACGTCGCCGGCCGATACGGCGTCAGGCCCGAGTCGACCGAGCTGCGCCGCCGCCGCAAGCGAACCCAGATACGCCCCCTGCATCAGGCCGGCACCGACCGCCGACGCCAGCGTCGCAGCCGTCATCAACGCCTGGCCGCAGCCCAACCGATCGACGACGCGATGCGCGAACGTCGGAAGGTACTCACTCAGCAATCGCCCGCGCCATTCCGGGGACGCACGGTCACTCGACCGCCGCTCGAACGTAACCAACCCGCGTTTGCCGAGGGTCACGAGCATCCGCCTCGCCTGCGTGACATCGAGCATCCTGTAAGCGAGCGCGGACAGGCCGCTGTCCAAGTCGTTCAAAGCCGCTCGCAGTCGACGCTCCGACGTGCTGAGCAGATCTAGGCGCTTCATCGCGGCCAGATTCCCCTGAGTATCTGTCATCCCGCCCGCCATGGCCGGCGCCGACGACCGCCACGCCGCATCGAGTTGGCCCAAGATCCGCGGAGTGATCATCCCGAAGCCGCTGTCGTGAAAGAGGACCGCATCAGCCCGGCTCGCTTGCTCGGCAAGCTTTGCCGCGGCTTGTCGCTCACCCACCGAATCGAGCGGTCGGCTCGCGGTCCGTTCCACCTTGAAGAGCTTCTGGTCGTCCACGAGGAATCGCGTTCGGATCGGCAGATCGGGGCGATGGTGAATCACCCGAACCTCCGTACCGCGAGACTCGAGGATCGATCGCGCCCAGCGCGAGGCATCATCATCGGCCATTGCCGTATACAGCACGGGCTTGGCACCGAGCGCGGCGGCCTGGTCGGCCATGGCCGCGGCCCCGCCGAGATAGTCGCGCTGGTCCAGCGCCTTGAGTGACATCATCGGCGACTCGTCCGCCACACCGCCCGCATCACACAGCACATAGCGATCCACGACCAGGTCGCCGAAGACAAGAACTCGACATCCGGCAATACGATCCAGAAAACCCGACAGAGCGGGCGTATCGATCCCGTGACGACGACAGATCAACTGCATGCGCTGCGTGGCCAGATCGTCCCAAGGCGTCATCGACGCGGCCAGCCGACTCGAACTGAAAACAACTTGTCCGCTCGAGAAGATCACGCGGCCGCCGTACGACTCGACGACGGCTCGCTCTGCGAGAAAGCCGGGATCGTCGCTCGTGGCGTACTCGTGCCCCTTCACATAGACATCCGGTTCGATCGCGCCCAAGAGGGCCTTGGCTGTCGGATACGAATCCACGACGACGTAGTCGACCAACTCCAGAGCCGCGAGATTCTCCGCGCGAAGCTCCTCGGGGATGTAAGGCCGCTGCGGCTCTTTGTCGATCCCCGCGTCGCCGGTAATGGAAACCACGAGAATATCACCTTGCGATCTGGCAAACTGGAGATACCGAATATGCCCGGGATGCACGATGTCGAAGCAGCCGTGGCACTGCACGACGCAGACAGGCCGCCCCGATATCAACGCCTGGTCCCGCAGCTTCGTCAACCGGGCGCGCAGATCCTCTGGGCGGACGATCTTGCGGCGAAAGTCCGCGGCGCAACCAACGGCACCGTCGCGATGCTCCGACATGCTGAACAACTCTCCAGGCAACCTGAGAACGACTCGATACCCATCATGGCACGGGCACCAGAGCCGGTCGGCTCACAGGCGAGACGCCTGTGCCAAACCTCAACCCATTGACGCAATGCCACGCACGGTCGCCACGATACCCGACGCCAGCAGGCTGATCATCATCAACAACACCAGCCACCCGACACAAATCGAAACGAGCGGCCAAGCCGTCGTCAGAATCGCGCTGGGGGAAGGGCTGACCGTGTTCAACAGCGCCAGCGCGCCGAACGTCGCGATGATCGCGCCCACATGGCCGCGCACATTGCCCTCGAACGGCGACATCCGGACGGTCAGGCAGGTCATCAGGTAGACAAACCCCGCGAGCTGCCATGCCGGCATGTCCGCATGGACGACCGCGTTCAGCGTGTTCTCAGACATTGTCAGCAACATGCGAAACTGATCCCAAAACGCTGCCATCGAGCTGGGCAGTTCGGCGGGAATGCGCTCGCGCGCAGCCGTCTCCACCAGGGGGCCACCCAGTTTCGTCAAGACGAGATACACCGCCGCGCCCGTCGCCAGCATCGGAAGGAAACCCACAATCATCGGGCCGAAGACAGGTAACTTGGACTCGTAGCTCGACTCCGTCGCCGGCTCCCCCTTCTCCTCGTCTTCCATCAGGGCCGTGTTGCTGACCTTCGCCCCCGTGATGAGCAATGCGACGACCCGCCCCACCTGGGCGACAAACGTGCCAGGCAGCAGCACGACATTCACCGTTCTGGGTTTGAGAATCCCCCCCCAAAGCAGACGCACCCCCCACGCCAGCAAGACGACGACGAGCAGCCAAAGAGTCGCGGCGGCATAAATCATCAGAACCACTCTCACAGCGCGATTCGCAATGCGCACGGCGCACCCGGGGCGCTAGCACTTACCAACACTGTTATCGGCCAGCCCCTCGATGAGGCTGAATCCTCAGCCCTGGCAGGAGGCCCGATAACCCTAACTCGCCATTCCCAGCCTATTCCGCAATCACCCCAAAACAGGTAGGATTCATGCTCCGGTGCCGGTGTCAGCATTCGCGATAGCGTACGTCACGCGGCAAGATAATGAGCAGGGCGGCTCCCCGCCCCGGTCCCTGACCGCACCGAGAGAATCGACGGCACGGCCTCCGCCGGCATCCGGCGAGCCCCTGCCGCGAGAAAGAACCGGGCCTGATGGCAAT
>CAYYPB010000129.1:0-7209 GCA_964473405.1 uncultured Planctomycetaceae bacterium | reverse complement strand
TCTCGCCGGTGAAACCACCGGCGAGACGCCGGTGCCACAAGTTGGTTGCGGCCGAGAGCCTCGGGATGCCACCTACGTCGACCGACATGCCGGACGCGACTTTCTCGTCCTCGCCAACGGCCCCAGCCTCAAGCTCTACCGCTCCCAGATTCAGGCATTCATCAAGGCGCACGACCCGATCTGCCTCGGTGCCAACAACCTCTCGCGGCTATTCGTCCCGACGTACCACGCCTTCACCAACAAGCATCGCTTCGTCACCTATGCCGACACCGTCGCGCGTGAGTCCAAGCTGCTCATCGGCGAGAATATCCCGAGCGACATGGTCGGTTCGTACGTCGATCGCGACTGCGAAACCCTGCGATTCGACGATATCCTCGATGCCGACTTCGACATCGCCGACGGCAGAATCCTGACGAATTGCCGCACGGTCTCCGTGCTGCTGCTCGGCGTCGCCGTCGTCATGGGGGCCCGACGGCTGTTCGTCGCCGGCATGGACGGCTACCTGAGCAAAGGGCAAGTCACGCAGGCCCTGTTCTACGACGAGGCAATCGAGCCGGACGACTACGACGTGATCGTCGAACGCCACCACTGGAACGAACGGTTCCTCGAACAGATCGACCACTATGTCCGGGACCGCGGGCAGGAGGGCATCCGCATCATCACGCCCACGAGTCACCGACGGTTCTACAAGAGCATCGAGTACTACACAGAGCCGGTCACCCCAACGCTCGCCGATGTCGCGGAGGCTTCGTGACATGCTCATCACGCCACCGACCCACGCCGAACATGCTGCCACACGGCCGAGCCGGAAATCCACCGCGGAACGCTTCGAAGAACTCCGGAGCATTCTCGACGCTGGACGGTTCTTCAAGCTCGTCTGTGCGGCAGGCAATCAAGACGCCCAGGCCGTCCGCCGTCTCAGCCTCGTCTACACGCTCGCCGGAGCGGCCGGCATCGACGTTTCCGCCGATGTGGGCATCGTCAACGCCAGCCTGGCCGGCATCGACGCGGCTATGACGCTCGCACCATCCATACACGTCACGATTCCCCATCGCCCGTTCATCACCGTCAGCGTCGGCCTGCCCGGCGACCCGCATGTTCGCAAGTCCACCATCCTGGAAGACGCTTGCACTTCGTGCGGCGAGTGCTATGAAAACTGCGATGACGAGGCCATCTCCGACGCGCCGCACGAGGTCGATGCCAAGCTCTGCGTAGGCTGCGGAACGTGCGCCAAGGTCTGCGCGTTCGACGCGATTCGTTTCCATACCGACCCGATAGACCTGCACGATGTCCTGCCCAAGTGCATCGCCGCCGGTGCCGAAAACATCGAGCTGCACGCGCGCGTCGCCGACGAGGCGGCCGTCCAGCGAGACTGGCAAGTCGTCGCGGCCGCTCAGCCCAACCAGTTCATCAGCATCTGCGTCGATCGCGGCGAGGTCTCCAACGCCCAGCTCGTCGCTCGCATCACCCAGGCGCGCGACATCGCGGGCGACCGCTTCATCGTCCAAGCAGACGGCATCCCCATGAGCGGTGGGGCCGACGATTTCAACACGACTCTCCAGGCCGTCGACTGCGCCAACGTCGTTCGCCAAAGCGGCATCGACGCCAAGATCCTTCTCTCGGGCGGCACGAACAGCAAGACGGGCGAACTGGCCGACCTCTGCGGTGTGCTCGCCCACGGCGTTTCCATCGGCACCTTCGCTCGCAACCTCGTTCGCGAGGAAACCGGCCGGCCGGACTTCGACACCAACGCGAAGGCCCTCGCCCGGGCCGTCGCCAAGGCACGCCAACTCGTCGACGCGAACATCCGATACATATCGAGGCCCTGATGCCCCTGGACCTAGTCATCGCCGACCAACGACTCGCGGACGTCGAGCTTGTCATCTTCGACAAGGACGGAACGCTCATCGACGTTCACGCCTATTGGGCCAACATGATCCGGCTCCGAGCGCAGGCCGTCTGCGAGCGGCTCGACCTGGACAACGATGCCATCCACGGGCTCATGGACGTCATGGGTGTGGAGGTCTCGACGATGCGCATCAAGTCCACGGGTCCCGTCGGCCTAGCGAAGCGTTCCGCCGTCCTGAAAGCCGGCGTGGACTATCTGATCGCATCGGGGCACGGCGATCACACGCCGCTGGTTCGCGATGCCTTCCAGCAGATCGACGACGAGTCGGCCGAGCGTTTCGACGAGATCATCCATGCCCTGCCGGGTGCCTGCGATCTCGTCCACAGCCTCCGGGCCGATGGCTGCAAGGTCGCCATCGCCACGACCGACCGGACCGAACGAGCCATCCTGGCCATGCAGCACCTCGGTCTCATGCGTGTCTTGGACGCGGTGTTTGGTGCCGACAGCGTCGAACGACCCAAGCCCGCTCCCGATATTGTGCTGGCGATTTGCAGTCGGCTGGGTGTGACCGTCGAACGGTCGGTGATGGTCGGCGATGCCGCCGTCGACATGAACGCCGGCAACGCGGCGGGTTGCATGGCCTCGATCGGCGTCGCCAGTGGCCTGACGCCCGTCGACGAACTACGGAGCCTAACGCCGTTCGTCATAGACGACGTGTCCGGAATCTCGGCCGACCGTCGGTAGGCGGCCTCTTGATGCGCGGATGGAACAACGGATGACCGACTGCAAGCCTCTGAAGAAACAACTCAACGACGGAGACGTCGTCTTCGGCCCCTGGTGCGTGATCCCCTCCGCAGACGTGACCGACATCATCGCATCGGCAGGTTTCGATTTCGTCATCATCGATCGCGAGCACGGCCCCGCCTCGTTCGAGACCGTCTCCGCCATGACGCGAGCCGCCCGCGTAAGCGGTGTCAACGCGGTCGTTCGGCTCGGCACGGTCGACGAAGAACAGATTCTCCAATCGCTCGATCTCGGTGCCGACGGCGTCCTCGTCGCCCATGTGGAATCCGGCGACGACGCGAGCGAAGCCGTCGCTCTTAGCAAGTATCACCCGCTGGGCCGCCGAGGCTTCTCGCCCTACACGCCGGCCGGTAGCCACGGCGGTGGCGACATCACGACGCATGCGCAAGTGCAAAACGGTCGAACGCTCGTCGGCGTCATCCTGGAAGGCAGCCGGGGAATCGAGAACATCGACGCGGTCCTCGAAACCGAGTATCTCGACTTGCTGTACATCGGGGCCTACGACCTCTCGCAAGCCCTGGGCATGCCCGGCGAAGTGCGAGCCCCCGCCGTCAGGAAGGCGCTGGAGGCGGCCGTCCGCAAGTCCCGCGACGCCGGCATCGCCGTCGGGGGTTTCGTCGCGAGTGACGCCGACGACATGGCCTGGATGGTGGACATCGGTATGCAGTTCATCACTTACCTGCCGGATCGCACGGTGATGCACAACGCGATGCGATCGGCCGTCGATGACTTCAGGAAGATCGCCCAGTAGCAGGAGCCCCAGCGCGTGAAAGTGATCGGCATGATCCCGGCCAGACTCGAATCGTCGCGCCTGCCGGAAAAGGCCCTCGTCGATATCGCTGGGCTCCCCATGGTTGTGCACACGGCCAAGCGAACGCAACTCACCCGGCGACTCGACGCGGTCTACCTGGCCACCGACAGCGAGCGTATCCGCCGCATCGCCGAGGAGCATGGCATCGATGTCATCATGACCGGCTCGCACCATCAAACCGGGACCGACCGACTGGCCGAGGCCGCCCGGCAGGTCGAATCCGACATCATCGTCAACATCCAAGGAGACGAGCCACTGGCCAACCCCGACCACATCGACGCCATCGCCGAGGCGCTCGTACGGGACGATTCGATCAACGTCGCCCTCGGCGCGACCGAGTACGCCACGAAGAACAGCCCGTCGGACATCAAGGCCGTCCTCGATCTGGCCGGCAATGTTCTCTACTGCTCCCGAGACGACCTTCCCAGCGCGGCAAGAACGCCGGTGGACGCCATGCTCAAACTCTGCTTCATCGTGGCCTTCCGCACGCCGTTTCTGCAACGCTTCGCCGCATGGCAGCCGACGCCGCTGGAGCAGATCGAATACAACGAGTATCTTCGCATCCTGGAGCATGGCGAGAAGATCCGGGCCGTCCGCCTCGCCGGTGCGGCGATCAGCGTCGACACGCCGGACGACCTCGCCGCCGTCCGCGAATTGATGAGAAAGGATGCCTTGCGATCTAGATACATGTGAGAAGCCGCGCCCAACCTATGACGCGAGCGCCTCGTCGATGATGCCACGGCCCGCGTCAATGGTATCTACACAACTAGTCAGGCCGAGTTCCGCCCCTTGGGGCCGGTTCGTCCGTGTGGGCAGAGTCGTGTAGATGCCATTGGATCGCGCCGTGGGCTGTGGGGTTACGCCACTCCGTGGCTGGTCGCCCCACACATTCTCCACGGTGTGCAGGGCCGTCCGAGCGGACCCATCATCAGAGACATGGCTCAGTCACGGCATGATCCGCGAAGCGGACCCTGCATGTTTGAGACAACGGGAGCGTGCCAAGTTGTCGACGCGCAGAGAAGCAGCTTCATCCGACCGTGTTGTGATCCTCGCCCACGCCTGCGCCCGGTCCGCGCCACCGAGCCTGGACCGAAACGGCGGCGACCCGACGCCCTGGGTCTTCCTCGGCGAAGACTACCTCACCCTACTCGCGTGGCAGCGCCAACTCGGCGACGGCTTCCGGCGCATCCCCATCGCCCGCCAGCTCGATGAAGTCGCCCGGCGCAGCCGCAGGGCTTTTCTCGATCTCATCGCGGAGCTGGGCCACCGACACACATCGCTCGCTTGGTGGATGTCGCGCATTTCTGAACGGAACACGATGGTCAGCCCGCTCTTCTTGCACTGCTGCCATCTTCAAGTCGGGTTGAGCCTGATGGAACGCTCGACCAGCCCGACGATCTTCGTCTCCCAGAGCTGGGCCGTCTTGGACCAATTGGCAAGAACCGCCCAGGAAAACGGACATCCGGTGCGATGGCAAGCGCGTCCTCCGTCGCACGGAAGCGAGCAATTGCGCCGCACATGGCAGATACTCCACGGCGCGGTCCGCTTCTTCAAGCGAAGGATGATCGCCTCGCGCGTGGCGCGTCGCATCACGAACGACGTCGAGCCACCGCGCAGCGACCGCCCGCTCGCGATTCTCAGAACCTTCATCGACGAAGGCAGCCTGGCCGCCGACGGGACGTTTCGAGATCGCCACCTTCCCGGCGTCTGCGCCTGGCTGGAGGGCCAAGGCTATGACGTCAGAACGATCCCGCTGCTCTACAACATGAAGCGAACCTATCGAGAGACCTGGGACTGGCTGAACAAGAGCCGGCAGCAGTTCCTCAACCCCGACTCGTTCTACCGCCTCGGCGATGTCCTCCGCACGCTCGTCACGGCCCTCCGCCAGACCTCGATGCCCGCCGGGCCCATTCGACTCAACGGCTGCGACGTCACAGCGATCTTCGAGGAAGAGCGCCGCCGGATCGCCTTCGAGCCGGATGGCCTGCGATGGCTCCTCCTCGCGCGGCTGCCGCGCCGCCTCAAACAGGCCGGCCTGTCCCCCGACCTGCTGCTTCAGGGCTATGAGAACATGATCCCCGAAAAAGCCCTGATCCTGGGATTCCGCCGTCACCTGCCACGCGCACGGATCGTCGGTTTCCAGCATCCCATCCCCCCGCCGATGTTGCTCTGCCACTTCGTCACATCGGCCGAGGCCGAGCTTGCCCCGCTTCCGGACCGCATCGTGTGCAACGGCGTGTTGTTGCGAGATGTCATGATTCGCGAGGGCCTCGACCCCGAGCGGGTCGTCGATGGGCCCGCCCTGCGATTTGCACATCTCTGGCAAGCCGCCGCGCCCGATGCGGATTCAGCCGACGAGCCGTCCCGTATCCTTGTCGCACTGCCGCTGGAACTCGGGGCCGCGGTCGAAGTGTTCTCCAAGGTACTCGCGGCCCTGAGTGATCTGCCAGACGTGCCGGTAAGAATCAAACCTCACCCAATGATGAACCGCGACGCGCTGCTACAAGAGAGCCGTGTCGAGCGATTGCCCGATCACTTTGAGTTCGTCGACGGTCCGATGGCCACATGGCTCGCCAGCGCTCGCGTCGTCGTCTCCGCCGGTTCAGCCGTCCTCTACGAAGCGGCGGCAGCCGGCGTGCCCGCCGTGGCGGTCGGTCGCGAGGGTGGATTGAACCTCAGCCCGACGGACTGGCTGTCGAAGCCGACGCCTCTCTGCCACGGTCCTGAAGACATCCGCTCGCAGGTGCAAAGCCTGTTGAGGCTGAGTGGGCACGAACTCGCTCAGCGCCGCCAGCGCGGCGTGGCTATCAAGCGCGACAGCTTCAACGTCGCCAGCGAAGAGAACATGCGTGTATTCTTGGACGCGCCTCCGGCCAGGTGCCCCATCTTGACCGACCTCTCGGCGAATCGTAATATGTGGAATAGCAATGGGTTAGGGGCTTCTTGACGCGTCCAGGTGACATCGGCCGGCGGCTCGCAGCGACCTCCACGACAACGCCGCGCCACGGGCCGGCGCCCTCGAATCTTCATCGCGCGTGACACAGTGACCGACTTCGTATCCGGCTACAACGTGATCAAGAAGCTCGGCGACGGTGCGCGCTCCCAGGTCTTCCAGGTGGTGCGTCCCTCGACCGGCGAGGTCTTCGCCCTGAAGCGCGTCGTCCGCGAAAGCCACGAGGACACGCGATTTCTCGAACAGGCTATCGCCGAACATCGAATCTCCAGCCAACTGTCTCACGTCTATCTCCGCAAGGCCTTCGAGCTGAAGCGCATGCGGCGACTCTTCAAACTCTCCGAGGTCCATGTCGTCATGGAGTTCGTGGAGGGCGTAAGCCTCGACAAGTGCCGCCCGGACGACATCGCCAAGACGGTCGATCTATTCCTGAAGATCGCCGATGGCCTGCACTACATGCACGAACACGGTTTCCTTCACACCGACCTCAAGCCCAACAACCTCCTGCTCCAGTACGGCAGCCAAATCAAGATCATCGACTTCGGTCAATCCTGCGAGATCGGCACGAAGAAACCCCGCATCCAGGGAACGCCCGACTACATCGCTCCCGAACAAGTCGAACGACGGACGCTCACACAACAGACAGATGTCTTCAACCTTGGCGCGACGCTCTATTGGACGCTGACCGGCGCTGCCTACCCGACGGTCATCTCGAAGAAACGCCGCCGGCAGGATGTCCGGCAGCCATCGGCCGTCCCCACCCCTCAGGAAAACAACGCCGACACCGGCCGA
>CAYYPB010000128.1:0-7235 GCA_964473405.1 uncultured Planctomycetaceae bacterium | reverse complement strand
GCGGCTGAGTCGGATCACGATCGGGGGCTCCGTCATCGCGGGGGGCGGAGCAGAGACAGGCGTGAGGGCCGCGCCCGGAGGGCGCGCTTGCGGGAGGCCTTCGCGGGGTTGACGGCGCTCGACCCGCCCGTCACAACGAGCAGGCGAATGCCCTTGTGATGCATGAGTTCCGTCGCGCTGGCAATCGTCGGCTCGGCCATGGCCGTGATCGTGTTGGCCGGGCCGCCGGCCTTCATGACTGCCTCGTTGATGAGCCCGACATTGCGGCAGGACACGTGCTTGGCGTTCGGATGGACATTGAAAACCACCGTGTTGCCAGCGGCCAACATGCCGATCGTGTTGCAGATGACCGTCGCCGTGGGATTGGTGGTAGGCGTGATCGCCCCGATGATGCCGTAGGGAGCTCGCTCGATGATCGTCAGACCGGCATCGCCGGAAACGGCTCGCGCTTCGAGAACCTCCGTGCCGGGCACCTTGCTCGTTACGAGGCGGTTCTTGATGATCTTGTCTTCGAGGCGACCGATGCCGGTCTCTTCGACGGCCTCCTGCGACAGCGAGACAGCGTGTTCCATCATCGACGCCCGAATCGAGGCGATGACGGCCTTGCGTTGTTCGAGGCCGAGTCGGGCGAACTCGCCAAAGGCGATCGTCGCGGCGGCCACACACTCGTCGATGGTTCGGAAAACGCCGGCGGGCAGTTCACCGCCGCGTGCGAGAGACTCGGTCTGTCCCCGCGAGAGTGACGTCGGCTCAGCTGACTGGCCTCCGTGCAGCTTCGCCAAGACTTGCTGCGCGATGGCATCGACCGCGGTATCACTGAGTCGCGTCATGAAAGATCACCTTTGTGGCACCGGCGTCTCGCCGGTGGGATCACAGGCGAGACGCCCGTGCCACAGTTCGGTTGCCGTTTGGCGTAGCGCTTCCCGTTGGGGCGCGGCAAAACGCGTGTATCCGGCCGGGAGGGCCGCGCCGGGTACTACTTCTTGTACTTCGTCTCGCCGCCGACCTCCCATTGGTCGACAATCGCCATGACCACAGCATCGACGGGGCGTTTGTCCGTGCCGACGGTTTGCCGGGCGCTGCTGCCGCGGGCATAGAGACCCACCCCCTCACCGCCGCCACCGACGGCGTCCGCCGCAACGACCGGCGCGCCGGAGAGCTTGCCATCGGTATCCGCATTCCGCAGCAACAGGAACTTGAGCCCGATGAGGCTCTCCTCCTTCCGGGATGCGACGACCGTTCCGACGACCTTGGCCAATAGCATGATCGACTCCTACGCGCTGTGGCACACACTGTGGCACGCGCTGTGGCACCGGCGTCCCGCCGGTGATTCCGCCGGTGTTTCCACCGGCTCTGGCGCCAGCGTCACAGCTTGATCGCTGTTTGGCCGCGCCCCAACGGGAAGCGCTAGCCCCAACGAGTAGCGCTTCTCGTTGGGGCACGGCCAAACGCCGGGTGGCTCATGTCCTGCTCATCGGATCCCCCACTTCCAAAGGAGGTGGGCCACCCATCTGTCACCGTGTTCGCTACTTCTTCTTCCCGGCGTCCGCACGACCGAGCGGCAGAACCTCGTCGATGTTCGTGTGGGGCCGTGCGATGACATGCACGGAGACGATCTCGCCAACGCGCGAGGCAGCCGTCTGGCCCGCGTCGCAGGCCGCCTTGACCGCCGCGACATCGCCGCGAACCACCGCGGTCACATAGCCGCCGCCGATCTTCTCGAAGCTCACGAGTTCGACCTTCGCGGCCTTGACCATCGCGTCAGAGGCCTCGACCATGGCCGCAAAGCCTCGCGTCTCAATCATGCCTAGTGCATCCGCCATCGCAGCATACCTCGCAAAAAAAGCGTGTGCGGCCTATCCATGCCGCGTCACGTCGGGTTCACGTCTCGCCAAGTGGCTGTTTCACCGTTGTGGCACCGGCGTCTCGCCGGTGGGACCACAGGCGGAACGCCTGTGCCACAATTCTCGAACAGCTTCCAACGGTGTCGGCGACCGCGCCGTGCGGGTCGCGGCATCCGCGGCCTTGCCCGCGGAAGCGTCGTTTCCTATCTCTTGGATTCCAAGGCCCGGCCCGTCACGGCCTCGATCGCCGCCTCGGCCGCGCGATAGCCCACATCGATATCCCGCTCCTCACCCCCGAGAAAGATGCGGCCAAAGCTGCCGAACGTTCGCACCTCGAGGACGTTGATGTCGGCGGCCTTCTCGGCTTCGTTCGCCGCCAGCGACGCATAGGCCGCCGGCGCCATCTCCATGATGTACAGCGATTGGCCCGGCAGGATCATGTTGCCATGGCGGAATCGATTGATGAGCTGAGTCTGATAGGCGTCCACGTTGCGAATGACCTGGCTGGAAGAGAGCTTCGGCTTGTACCGGCTCTCCTCCTTCAGCTCGAGGGCATCCAGGATCGCCCGGCCGGCGTCGCGGACGTCGGCCTGTTCGTCGGAGTGGATCTCCAACATACCATAGAGCCGCTCGATGATCTGCATGCCCGGCGTCACATGCGTGTTCTTGAGGGCGATGTCGGTCACCCGGTTGATTTCCATGCCGGGCGAGATCTCGACGAACAGCGCCGCCTGTCCCGGCGTCGGCAGATAGCCCTTGGCAACCGTGGCCAGGAACGAGGCGAACTGAGGCTGGAGCGTGTCGAGAAAAACGTAGGAACGAAGGTCAACGCCCATGAGGTGCTTCCATTGAAATCGGCGGTGAGCCCATCCGGACACGGGATGAACCGAGACCAACCGCGCCGCGCAAGTGGCGGCTTCCTACCAGAATCGAACCGCTCAGATTAGGGTCCAGGGGCCGCAAAGTCAAACCAAGCGGCCTGTCTTTGACTCCAGCGGGGGGGGCTTCTACAATCCGCACGTGGATCGGCTTGAGGACTGTTCCCGAGATACCGAGGCAGCCTGGGCGACAACAACAAGAGGAGTAGCAAGCGATGGCAGGTGCAGACACGCTCGAATTCACGGATGGAGCTTTCGAGGCGGACGTTCTTCAGGCGGATGTTCCCGTGTTGGTCGATTTTTGGGCCGATTGGTGCATGCCCTGCAAGGCTCTCGGGCCCGTCATCGACGAGTTGGCCACCGACAACGCCGGCAAGGCCAAGATCGGCAAGATGAACACCGAGAACAATTTGGAAACGCCGGTCAAGTACAGCGTCCAGGCCATCCCGACGATCCTGCTCTTCAAGAACGGCGAAGTTGTCCAGAAGTTCGTCGGCCTCACCAAGAAGCAAGACTTCCAAGCAGCCATCGACGGCGCGCTGGGCTGATCCCAGCGCGGCATCAGCAACCCACGGCCAAGGGCACTACCGTTCACAACGCGATTGGTGCGCACCCCCACCAAAGCCCACGGCTAGCAAGCCGTGGGTCCGCGGCCTTGTACGTTCGCCGCAGGGCGTCACGCCCTTTACAATCGTCCCCATGCACTACGAAACCTCGAACGTCTTGCTTGGCCGCAACGTCTACATCGCCCCGACATCTTACGTCGGCGGCGACGTTGCCATCGGTGACGAGACGACGATCATGCACCACGTCACCATTCGAGGCGACGTCTCGAAGATCCGTATCGGCGCTCGCGTGAACATCCAGGACGGCGCCGTGGTCCACACACACCAAACCGTCGATCTGAACATCGAAGACGAAGCCAGCATCGCCCACCGCGCGGTCGTCCACTGCAAGCGCATCGGGGCCGGCTCGCTGATCGGCATCGGCGCCATCGTCCTCGACGGCTGCGACGTCGGACGAGGCTGTTTGATCGCGGCAGGTGCCGTCCTCGCACCCAACACCGTCGTCCCCGACGGCAAGCTCGTCATGGGCATCCCCGGCAAAGTCGTCCGCGACGTCACCGAGGCAGACCAGAAGATCATGCAAACCGCCGTCGCCAACTACATCCGCCTCGGCCGCCTGCACGCCGAAGGCCACTACCCAAACGCCGCCAGGCAATAGGCAGGGAGTTTCTCATGAACGCTCGCACGATCGGAGGTATCCTCGTCCTTGTCTTCCTCGTCGGCATCCTCATGTACAAGAGAACGCAGCCGACGATCTCCCCCAATCAGGTCGCCAGGGCAGTGGGCTGGAGCAACCTAAGAGCTGTCGAAGGCTATGAGGCCAACAAGGAGTACCTCGATCTCAAAGCGGATCTAGCGCACAAGGTGGCATTCACCAAGGCGTACAAGCGGGGGCTGGGCGACGACCACTCTACGTTCGACAAGAAGGTCTACGAGGCGGAGTTCCTCGATCGCATGATCCACGAAACCCGAAAGGACGGTCGGCAGGATCTCGCCAACGCAATCGCCGAGCGGCGAAAGCGACTGTAGCATCCCCCCACACAGCCGCCGATAGCATCAATGACCCAACCACAAAGCCGCCGATGGCATCGGCGGTCCCCTAACCCGGCCCAGGCCATCGTTTTGACCCCTTGCGGACTTGGCGGATTCGGCGACAATGGGGCGTCAGAGGCGATTCTTCGCCCGCCGGGCAGGTAGCTCAGTTGGTAGAGCACTGCGCTGAAAACGCAGGTGTCGCCGGTTCAAATCCGGCTCTGCCCAGTTTCCCCGCGAACAGTCTCGCGTGCTCGCTCATCCCGGTTTCCCGAGACAACTCCGTCTATCCTCAGAAGAGCCGCGGGCTTCAGCCTGCGCGGTGTTTCCACGCGCGTGAACGCCAATCTTCCTCGCACGGCCGCGCGGGCTGAAGCCCACGGCTCTTCCCAGGACGGCGACGCGGCGCTGTCAGATTACACAGCAGGGCAAGCCGTTGCCGGCACCCGTCGAGGGGCCCGATCCGCGCGCGTCAGCATGGCGACGAGATACATCAGGCAGACGATCAGCAGCAGTGCCCGGACGCCGGTGAGGAAGGTCATGGATTGGAGCAGCCCGCCGACGAGGGCGCCGATCATGTTGGCCCCGAGCGCTTGGTGCTTGTCGCGCGTCGCGGCAAACGAGCGGATGAAGATGATGCCGCTGAAGAACATGGGCAGGGCGGTCAGCCCGCCGAGAACGACGGCCTTCGTCGCGTAGGGCAAGAAGGCCAGGCTGGACAGATCCAGGGAGTATAGCAGCAGGCAGGTTCCGCACAGCGCCGCATACATCGCCTCGATCGGCAGCTTCGGAAACCGGGAAGCGACTAGGTTGGCCAAGAGGATCATCGCCAGGATGCCGGAGATGATCACGGCGTTGACGCACCAAGTGTTGCCGAGAACCACGGACGCCTTGCTGATGTTCTGCACCTCCAGCAGCATGAACGCCGCGCCCAAGAAGAAGAAGTGCCAATGCGATTGCGCCCAACTCGTGACCAGCGGCGGGAGTCGCAGTTGTCTTCGTCCGTGAATGACCAGGGCGAAGAGGAGCCCCCCCAGTAGGAAGAACAGCACGGGGATTCGGCGGGATTCGAGGTAGATGTAGGGCCAGTCGTCGGTCGCGACAGGGGTCGCGTAGGACAGGTTCATCGGTTGGGCCTGCTGCCATTGTCCGATCAACTCGCCGAGCCGCGCGTTGCCGGCGATCTGCCCGCGAACGGCCGTCAGGTCTCCCGCCAGGAACATCGCCCCTCCCCAACCATAGTTCGTTCCCGGCACACGGAAGCAGATCGGCTCCTCTGCGAACACCTGGCGCAGGACTCTCGCCATGCGGTCGGCGATGTACGGCTTCTGCGCCTCGAAGCTCAATGTGATGATGCCGCCGGGCTTCAAGAGCGACTTGACCTGTCGAAGGCTCTCGCGCGTGTACACATAGTGGTCCAGCCGAGCGTTGGTCATGGCTGTCGTCGTGTGCGAGTCGAGGAGTCCGAAGGAGATAACGTCGAACTTCTCATCACAGGTAGCGAAGTACGACCGGGCATCGTCGTTGACCACCCGGACGCGCGAATCGCTGTAGGGCTGCTCGGGATGATACTGACGCCCCATCGCGATGATGGCCGGGTCGATCTCCACGGCCGTAACGTGTTCGGCCCCGTTGCGCAGTGCCGCCGCCGCGTCATTGCCGCTTCCGGCCCCAACGATCATCACGCGCTTGGGGTTCGGATGCAGCCGAGCGGGCAGGTCGTACTGGCTGTAGCCCTTCAGCTCGGGCGGAAATCGATCGGGCTCGGCGTCGACGGCCTCCTCCGACAGGTTGATCATCGCCTGATAGCCGCAGTTGTTCACCGTGATGGTGTAGTCGCCGCAGCGTTGCACCTCTTCGGGCGGTTCGTACATGACCAGCTTCTGATAGGGCGACCAGACGGTTTCAATGGCGCCGGGCTGGAGGCCGGCAGCGTAGGAGATGGGAACGATGGCGACTAGCAGGGCAGTGTTCAATCGCCGCTGCGAAACGCTCGTCAGGACGAACGGGAACGCAAAGAACACGAGTACGACGAACCAGATCGGCGGCGGTTGGTAGATGGCACCGAGCAGAACGCAGAGCCAGATACCCAACAGGCTGCCGACGATGTTGACCGAGTAGGCCATGATCGTACGCGGATGATCGTCCATGAGCCGCCCGAGTATTCGCCCGATCGGGATGAACATGCTCCAGATCAGGTGCATCAGGATGTAGGTCAGGACGAGGCCGAAGACGAGATTCATGACGGTCTGGAAGGGGTTGGCCGTGATGGTCTCCGACCAGATGAGAAAGTCGCCGAGTACGCTGAGCATCTGGCTGATGTTGGCGATGCACCGGCGCGTCTGCGGCACGGCCATCAAGGCCATCAGGATGCACAAGGGTAGCAGCATCTGGCGAAGGGCGATCGGCTTGCGGCAACTGAAGCACCCCATGCCCAGGCCGAGAAAGCAAACGACCAGAACCGTATTCTGAAGATAGGCGAAGATGCGAACTTCCGTGCCGATCCAGCGGATCAGCGTGAGTTCGAGGAACAGCCCCAGAACGCTGATGATCAAAATAGCCGCCGTCGGGTGAGACCGACAGAATGTCGGCATGCCGTCGGGTGTCGTGTCCGTGTTGTCGGCGGACAGGCTTGCTTCCGTTGCGATTGATTCCACGAAGTCACCCCCTCTGGTCGGCGCGGTCCATGCCGCCTCGTTCGGCGAGAGGCATACCTCCCGCGCGCTTTCGGCCAGCCGATCTCGAAGATTGGGCACAGTTCCCACGGCCTGTATCGGTCCGGCCGGGTCGAGCGGAGGGGTGTTTCTGACGCGGGCTGGCCTATATCGGACGGTCACGAGCGCGCGCGGGCGAGAGCGAGAGAGAGGGAGAGAGAGAGAGAGCAGCGCGGGGCCGCGGTGGGGCTCGGCGAGCCG
>CAYYPB010000127.1:0-7257 GCA_964473405.1 uncultured Planctomycetaceae bacterium | reverse complement strand
CAGCGACGCGTGTCGCGAGGCCGCACGGGCATGCAACCAGCGTCGAGCGCGGCGGGGGGACGCGCGCAGCCCCCGCGGACGCAGGTTCAAGCGCGGTACACGGCCGGGTCCGATATGTCCGATAACCATCCTTCGGCTCGATGGCAGCCACTGACCGTCCCTGGTCGGCCTGCGAGCGCGCAACATGCGCGGCCATCGGAGTTGCCGGAGGTAGCCACGGAGCCAGCCCCATGACTCGCTCAGTCACCCTCTCCCGGCACATCCTCGCCTGCTTGGCCGCAGCCGGTCTTTGCGTCACGGCCCCAGCCCGTCTCCAGGCGGATGATCGCGAACAACCCGCCTCAACATCCGGCTGGCTCGCCGAACAGGTCGAGTCCGTCAGCTCCTCGCGCGTCCTCGTCGCATTCCAAACCCTGTCGGGCCGCGACCCAGTCACAAAGGCGGACCTCTGGTACACGTTGGACAGCGGTGCCACATGGCGCGAGGCCCTTTCCAAGCACCAGCCCACGAGCCCCATCGGCTACACCGTGCCTGCCGACGGTCTCTATGGCTTCTACCTCGTGCTGCACAATGCCAGGGCCTCCTCGCCCGTGCCATCGCCGGGCACGGCGGCGCACACCTGGGTGCGCGTCGATCGCGCGCTGCCGGTTGTGCAAATCCTCGCCGTGACGCCCGATCCCAGGTTCGATCTGAATCGAGAGATTCTCATCCGCTGGACAGCGATGGACGACAACTGCGGCGATCGACCGGTCACGCTGCACTATCGGAGCGAGCGCGGCAAGCGATATGAACTGATCGCGCGTGATGCTGCCGCGACCGGAACCCACCGATGGATCGTACCGGAGGCGGCGTCGGGCAGGCTCGACATCAAAGTCACAGCAACGGACCGTGCGGGGAATCGCGGCGTTTACGTCGCCGATTGGCTTCACATCGTCGACGGCCAGGTTCGATCGGCAAGAGGCGATGCTCCCAAAGCATCCATCGAGGCCAAGCAACAACCCGCCGAATCATCGCCGGACGTCGAACCGCCACCGCTCGGCGAGGAGCCGCCGCCAACAATTCACAGCGAGCCGGACGCCGGCGAGAAAACGCTGCGGCACGGGGCGGCCAAGGCAGCCAAAAAACAGTATGATCTCGGAACGTGGCACCGGCTGCGGGGCGAACACGACGTCGCCGTCGAGCGATATCGCGACGCCCTGCGATACTTCCCCGGCTATGCCGCGGCGAGGAATGATCTGGCCGGCCTCCTCTTCCTGCGAGGTGACGTGAAGGAGGCACGGATCGAGTTCCGGCGCTTGCTGGAGACCGACCCCCGGCATCGGCCGGCGCTCAGGGGCCTGGCGCTGGTGCAGGCCAAGCAGCGCGACTATCGCTCGGCGTTCGAGACATTGCAGAAGGTGCTGCTGCTCGATCCCGAAAATGCCGAGACCTGGCTCAACTTCGGGGACGTCTGCATGTTCCTGGGGGATCGACCCACCGCGCGCGAGGCGTGGACGCGCGCCCGCGACCTGAAGGACGCCCCCAAGGCGGTAGCGACCCGCGCGACCAAGCGGCTCGATATTTACCAGTCTCGACGGCTGGCGACAGGAAGCGACAAAGAACCCTAGTGTGACGGCGCTGCGTCGTCATGCAGGGAAGAACCGTGGGCTCTTCCGCAGAGAGGTAGCGCTGTCGTATTGGGCGTGTCGTCGTTGCTCGACGCAGCCCGTTGAGGTGCCGCGACGTGGGGGGGGGCGTCTCTTCCCAGGTAGAGGACGGATCCGCCCGAAACAAGTGGAAACACCATGGCAAAAGCGTCCACGAGCAAGGCTTCTCCCACCACGCCGCGACCGGTCTATGCGATCTACGGGGCCGATGCCTTCCTGACCTTTTGCCAGTTGGACGCGCTGCTCAATCAATTGCTCGGCGGCGAGCGGGACGGCATGTCGCTGTCCAAGTTCGAGGGGGACACCGCCGATCTCGCCGAGGTTCTCGACGATTGCAGGACACCATCGTTGTTATGCACGTCGCGCGTCGTCTGTGTCGAGGACGCCGACAAGTTCGTCTCGCAGCACCGGAAGCTGCTGGAGAAGTTCCTCGAAGACATCGTCGGTGCCCCCGAAAGGGCCCGCAAGAAGAACCAGCCGCCCCCGCCACCGATGCCCGGCACGCTCGTGCTGGTCTGTCGCTCGTGGGCAAAGACGACCCGGCTCTACAAGCTGGTCGCCAAGATCGGCCTCAACATCGAGTGCAAGCCGCCCAAGTACCGCGAAGGCTTCGTGCGATGGATATCCGATCACGCGGCCAAGGCCCATCGGTGCAAGATGCAGGGCGGCGCGGCCGAGCGGCTCTACGAACTCGTGGGCGACGACTGCGGCTTGCTCAACATGGAGTTGGCCAAGCTCGCTACCTATGTCGCGCCACGCAACGAGATTCGCCTGGCCGACGTCGAGGCGCTCATCGGCTCCTCGCGCGTCGAAAAGGTGTTCGGCATCACCGACGCCATCGCCCGTCGCGACGCCAAGACCGCTCTCTCGCTGTGGGAGCAGGTCCTCTCGTCGGATCGCGCCGCCGCCTATACCTCCGTCGGTGGGCTCGCATTCGGTTTCCGCAAGCTGGCCGAGGCCAAACGCATGATTTCACAGGGCACGACGGTGGCCGATGCCAAGACCCGGCTCAGAATCTGGGGCGACGTCGGCAGTCTCGGGCGACAATTGGACCGATTTTCCCTGGCCCAATGGCGGGACCATTTGGTTAAACTGCTGAGGATTGACCACGGCGCCAAGACCGGTCTGCACACCGTGGAGACCTCAGTTGAGAAGTTCATCGTGGAACTCTGTGCGGCATCGTGACACCGACGATGCCCCTCGCGTAAAGGACTACCAAGATGCGAACGAGAATGGCCCATCCCAGAAGCGTGTTGCTAGCGGCGATGGCCGCGCTGATCCTGACAGGATGCACGGCGGCTGATCAGCAACGATGGAACGAGTTCTGGGGACTCGACAAGAAGCCCAACTCGCGCAAGGTCAAGGGCAAGACGCCCACCGCGCGGCGAAACACCACCAAGAGGAAGGCGACCTCATCGCGAACCGCCAAGGCCGGCAAGAAGGCCGAACCCACGAAGGCCAAGCCGGCTGACAAGGGCGACCCCGTCGCCATCGACGCCTATGCAACGCGGATGGGCTCGACGCAAGACGATGGCTACCAGCCGAACGACCACACCTCCAAGATGCGCCGCCAGAACGATGCACAGCGCCGGCGCAGAACGCCGAAGGTCTCCGAACCGCCGAGCGACTCCCCGGTTCGCACGGCTTCAGGTGGCCAGACGCATGAGTCCGCCGACAAGACGGCGACCGAACTGCCCACGGCCAAGACCGAGTCAGCGGCTTCGACGCCCGACAGGAACCCCGTCGAGATGCCCACCCAGACGCCCATTCTCGATAAGCCGACCGCCGATGCTCCGGCGTCGACCGAGACGCAGCCGAAGATTGAACCCATCGAGCCGCCGGCCGATCCAACGCCGCAAGTCCCCGCCGGTGGCGCGGCAGCCAACAGCGGGGCCGTTCGCCTTCCCGACCCCGTCGAGGGAGCCAAGGCCGAAGATGACGCCGCCGAGCATGCCCCGGTGCTGACGAACGTATCGGTCGCCGCCGGCACCGAGCCTGCGGCCGAACCGGAAGCTTCGCCCGCCGCCGCTACCGCGAACAAGCCGGCCGTCACTGCCGAGCCGGTTGACACCATCATCAAGCGTATCGCCGACCTTCGCAGCCGCGTCACCGCCGACCCGAACAACCTCGAAGAACAACTCCGCCTGCGACTGCTGTATCTCGCCGACAAGCAGGACGACAAGGCGATCGAATCCATCCCCGGCACCGATGCGGAGATCGAGGAGATTATCCAGGTCGAAATGAGCATGCTGATCGCGGCCCGATCGAGTTCGGGCCGCGACCCCGCGACCTGGGCCAATCGGCAGATCGAGTCCATCAAGTCGTTGCGCAAGATGCTCGGGGCCAAGGCCGACCTGTCCGTACCGACAGTGGCCCTCTGCACCCAGATCAGCGGCTTCGGTCTCTACAAGCCGATTGAGCCCGCCGAGTTCCCCGCGCGGCGAAAGAACCTCCTGCTGGTCTATATCGAGGTGGAGAACTTCCTTTCCAAGAAGACGCCGTCGGGCCTCCATCGCACGTTGCTGTCCGTCCGCCAGAGCCTCGTGAGCCGTGACGGCCAAGAACTGTGGAGCAAGAAGGACGAAAACATCGAAGACATTGCCCGACGCCAGCGGCGAGACTTCTACCTGACCATCGGCCCGATCGAGATCCCCAAGTCCCTCGCACCCGGGAGCTACATCCTCAAGGTAGAGGTCGAAGACGTCCTCGCCGGCAAGATGAACAGCGCCGTCGCAAAGTTCAAGCTGCTGCCCTAGCGTCACGCAGAGCTGACACATCCGGTTTTCGCCGAACGCTTGCCCGCTGGCTTGCCGTTTGGCGCATCGACGGTTCGATTGGTTCTTGCGCTTCTGTGGAGCCCCGCGCGTGCTAGACCCCGTAGGTTCAACCTCCTGGCACCACCGCCATCTCTCCTCGTTCAGATTGCTCAACCGGCTCCTTCAGGAAGAAGAGCCCACCCGCGAGCGAACCGTGATGATCGTCGGGCCCGGCGGCGTGACCCGCCTGGCCGCGCCGCTGCTCAACGACGCCGCGGTCGAGGACGTGCCGGCGGCCCGCAGGCTCATCGGCGACGCGGCACGCTACAGCGACCAACTGTTGCGCAGAATCCCCGGCATGCCCCTGCGGTCGCTCGAACCCGTGGAGTTGTCGCGCACGTTGACCGTCCCGCACAAGCTCGTCGTGATCGACTTGTCGAAGCGCGTACTCGATGCCGTGGCCGCGGACTTGCCCGATGCGAGCTGTCATTGCGTCGATATCTCGTTTCAGCCGCTGCCCGTCCGCGCCGACGTGGTCATCGCCTTCAACGTCGTTTGCCGGCTCAAGGGCCGGGAGGCAGTCGGCATGGCCCATGTGGCAGACGCGGTCCTGCCCGGCGGCTTACTCCAGATCGACGACCGCTCCGCCGATGCCCACCTCGCGCCGCTCGGACAGTTTGTCGGCGTCGGGCCCAAGACCCATCGCAAACAGATGCCCGCTGGACGCGATGACCAATCGCTCGCCAGAGATTTGCAACCCACAGCGGCGGAAGGACCGTAGGGATGCTCTCGGCCACACTCCAAAAGCGCCGCGGAGACTTCCTACTCGACATCGACGCCACCTGCCCGCATCGCGTCACGGGCCTGTTCGGCGCGTCCGGCTGCGGCAAGACGACCCTGCTCGATTGTCTCGCCGGTGTCGCGCGACCGGATGCCGGCCGGATCCAACTCGGCGAATCCACCTGGTTCGCCGCCGCCGCTCGATGCAACATCCCCGTCCGCCACCGTCGCGTGGGCTACGTCTTTCAGGACTCGCTCCTCTTCGGGCACATGACGGTCCTGGCCAACATCACCTACGGCCAGCGCCGCGGTGCCTCCGGACCGCGGCTGGAAGACGTTCTCGATGTACTGGAGATCGGCGACGTCCTCGAGCGCCGACCGGCCGAACTCTCCGGCGGCCAGCAGCGGCGCGTGGCCATCGCAAGAGCCCTGCTGCGAGATCCGGCTCTGCTCTTGTTCGACGAGCCGTTGACCGGCCTCGATGTCGGCCTCGCCGGCAGAGTCATCGTCTATCTGAAACGCGTGCTGGATGCCTTCGAGATTCCGGCGGTCTACGTTTCGCATTCCATCAGCGACATCGTCTATCTCTGCGAGGACGTGATCGTACTCGACAGTGGCCGCGTCATCGCCCAAGGCCCCCCGCGAAACGTGATCGCGGCCCGTGGCGTCCTGAGTGATCAACACCTGCGAACGCTCGAGAACGTGTTCCCCGCCCGGCTGATCGACACCGATGCCGAGCAGCAGTCCGTCCGTTGTCGCCTCGGCGATCAGGACATCGTTCTCTACGGCCGCTTGACGGAAACCAGGGACGAGGTCGTTCTCGCAGTGCGAGCCTGCGACATCGTGCTAGCCTCCCAACGTCCCGGCCGCATCTCGGCCAGAAACGCCCTGACTGCAACCGTGTCCAGGGTCGAACCCGTCGGCGCGAAGGTGCTCGTCTTCATTGACATGGGGTCCGGCGTGCAGTGGATGGTCGAAGTCGGCCGCACCGCCGTAGCGGAACTAGGTCTCCGCCCCGAGGCAAAGATCTACGCCATCGTCAAGGCAACGGCGATTCAGGCACTCTGAGCGAATCTCTCGACGCCTTCGCCCGTCGGCGATTCTCCTTGGCGATGGCATTCTCGGGGTCCAACGCCAAGGCCTCGTCGAAGCACGCCAACGCCGCGTCCAACTCCGCTCGAGTTGCAGTGATGTATCCCCCACGGCTCGCCGCATTCGCCAGCCGGCCGTGACAAAGCCCCAGGTTGATCCACGCCTCGTGCAGGTCGGGCGCTAGCAGAACGGACCGCTCCAACAACGTCGCCGCCGCCCGATTCCACCCCAGAAACATCGGCACGTTCGCCCGCGTGTACAGCGTGACGGCATCCGCCGACGCCGGACCGGTCATGCCGGCGATCCACGCATCCACGTCGAGGTCCGACTCCGCCCACCGGTTCGCGCGGATCACATCCACATGCGCCATGATCCGCCGGACGAAGATGACCGCCTGCGGATCGACGTACACCAGCGCCCACGCCCCGTCGTCGGCCGCCAACCGGCGCACGAGTGCCTGCGTGTTGGCACTGCACCGAAGCAGGACCACGTTCACGCCGAACCGATCGAACACGGGCTCATGCGGCGTCGCGCCCGTCACGAGGTCGAAGGCCGTCGCCAGCGTGGCGCCCTCGCAAGCGAACGTGTTGGTATCGACAAACAGCTTGAATCGCCGCGGCAGCCAGGGCAGGACATTGCTCGACGAAAAGTAGTCCACGAAGAGATGAGGCTGCAGCGCATCCTGATCTGGCTCGCCCAGCCACGAAGCCGCCGTCCGACTGAAAGCCTGTTCGTTGTAGCCGACGCCGAACTCCCCTCTGATCCGACGGTCCGGGGAGTCAAACTTTTCAGCGGAGGGTTCAGTCATGTGCGCACACCGGCATATGTCGACATTGGCGGCTTTGCTTTTGACGGCGGTCACAGCCGGTGAGAGTGCCGTCGGCACGGCGGTGCTGCGGGGCCCGGGTCCGGCGTCCAGCGGCACCCGGGCCAGCGCGCCCGCGAGCGCCACGCCCGGCGCGACCACGACCGACACGGACGAC
>CAYYPB010000126.1:0-7268 GCA_964473405.1 uncultured Planctomycetaceae bacterium | reverse complement strand
TCTCGCAAGTAGGAAACCGCGGCGTCGCGTGCAGAACAGCAGACGCGCTGTGCTGATCACAAAGCCCACCCGCCTCCCGCGGGGGAAGCCCCTGGCCGCGACGAGCCGCTATCCGCGTTGGGCGATCGCGTACAAGTACCCCGCCGAGCAGGCCGAGAGCGTTCTGTTGTCGGTCGATTTCCAGGTGGGCAAGCTGGGCACGATCACGCCGCGTGCGGTGATGGAGCCGGTGCAGCTTGCCGGCACGACGGTCCGCCACGCCAGCCTGCATAACTTCGATCAGGTCGCGCGGCTGGACGTGCGGATCGGCGACACGGTCATCGTTCAGAAGGCGGGGGAGATCATCCCCCAGGTCGTGCGCGTCGTGACAGAAAAGCGGCCTGATGCGGCAACTCCGATCGCGCCGCCCGCGAAGTGCCCCGTGTGCGGCGGTAGCGTGGCCAAGGACGAGGGCGGCGTCTATGTCCGCTGCATCAATCCTGCGTGCCCTGCCCAGTTGAAGGAGCGGCTCAAGTATTTCTGCGGCCGGGACCAGATGGACATCGAAGGGGCCGGCAGCGTTCTCATCGAGCAGCTTGTCGATGCGGGCCTCGTCCGGTGCTACGCCGATCTGTACCGGCTGCACGGCCGCGAGGCCGAACTGATGGACCTCGAACGCGTCGGCGAGAAGTCGGCGAAGAATCTGCTGGCCGCTATCGAGGCGAGCAAGAAACAACCGCTGGCTCGCGTGCTGGCGGGGCTCAACATTCGGCACGTCGGCGGCTCGTCGGCGGAGTTGATCGCCCATCACTTTGGCGAGATGCAGAAGATCGCCGATGCCGATGTGGAGGCACTCCAGGAAGTAGATGGCGTCGGCCCGGAGATGGCAGCATCCCTTCGCGCGTTCTTCGATAGCGAGGCCGGGCGTCAAACGTGCAACGATCTCGCGGCGTCGGGCGTCAACATGACACAGCCCGAAACCGGCACGACGGGCGAGCAGCCGCTTGCTGGCAAGACACTCGTTGTTACCGGCACGCTCGAACATCACGGGCGCAAGGAAATCGAGACGATCATCAAGGAGCTAGGCGCCAAGACGGCCGGCAGCGTCAGTGGCAACACCGACTACCTCGTGGCGGGTGAGAAGGCGGGGAGCAAGCTCGACAAGGCTCGCAAGCTCGGCGTGACCGTCCTGACCGAGCAGGCGTTTCTCAAGCTCATAGGTCGAGACTAGAGTTGTAGCACGACCTCCCTGCGGAAGAGCCGCGGGCTTTCCCGGCGCGCCGGGACGCGGTTTCCATATGCGAGTGAACGCCCCCTCCATAGTCGTACGCCCGCGTCTCCGTTCTCCGCATTTCGAGGATGTGCCCGCAGTTTCGCCCTGAAGGGGCGACGGCAAGTAGCCACGGGTGGAGCCCAGCGCAACCCGATCAAGTAGGTGCAACGCATTCGGCATCCGCCGCCCCTGCCGGGGCGGATTCGTCTTGGGAGACCTTGACCACGGGTTGCGCTGCGCTTCACCCGTGGCTACTATCCGCGACCCCGCCGGGGTCGGTCGGGCAGGATGCCCGCTCGGAAAGAACCAGTGGGTGCGACCGCGAGCCTCAGCGCGTACGGTCCTTCCATGCGAGTGGACGCCACGCTACGTCGCACGGCCGCGTCCCGGCGCGCCGGGAAAGCCCGTGGCTCTTCGGTGCGTGACGCCGAGGCCGCTGTCGGTTACGGTTCCTCTTGGATCTCGTTTCCTCACCGCGGATCGAGGCCGCCGCCGCGCCGCGATTGCCGCCAGGAGGCCGGAGGGATACACGCATGTCCTCAGACCCCGACAATCTGCAGTTCGACCGAGCCGAGTTCACCGACTCGGGCTCGCCGGTCCACAGTTGCACGGGCTGCAAACAGGCCATCGGGGGAACCTACTTCGAGGCCAATGGCAGCGTCATTTGTGACGCCTGCCAATCCGCCCTCGCCGCCGCGATGACCGGCGGATCGGGCATCGTCCGCTTGGTCCGTGCGACGTTGTTCGGAACGCTGGCCGGCATACTCGGGGCGGGCATCTACTTTGCAATCGTCAAGATCACCGGCTGGGAGATCGGCCTCATCGCAATCGTCGTCGGTCTGCTCGTCGGCGGTGCGGTGAATGCGGGCAGCCGAGGGCGCGGCGGCTGGCTGTACCAACTCCTAGCTGTGTTCATCACCTACTGCGCAATCGTCGCGACCTATGTGCCGATGGTCTGGGAGGGGTTCCTTGCGAGCAATGGCAACGCCCTTGAGTCTGCCGAAGCCCGTGATCTATCCGATGCGACGAGCATACAGGTTGCGCGAGGCGGAGCGATTCAGATAGATGGCCGGCCCGTCTCATTGGAGGAGCTGGCCGAAGCATTGGCGTCGCTTCAAGTGGAAGATGGGCCGATCGCATTCTGCGCTGAGGACAGCGATGATGAAGAGTGCTTCGCTGCCTGGACCGCCGTCATGGAAGAACTCTCTGCTCGGGGGCTTTCTGTTGTGTTGTTCCGCGGCGAGAACTGCGACGAACCGATCAGCGGGTACGGGGTTCCATCGTGGGAGGCATTGGACACGGCTGACAGAGTCGCCCTGCTAGCTGTCATATGTGGAATCGCGTTCGCAGCCCCATTCCTGACGCTCCCCGAGAACATCATCGGCTTGTTGATCATCGGCTTCGCCTTGCATCAGGCATGGAGGATGAACAAGCGAAAGCAAGTGACCATCACGGGGCCTTACGCCCTTGCCCCGCCGGTCGCCACGCCGACCCTGGAGATGGACGAGCCCGGTGAACTCTGAGAACCCCGTCATGGCCACTGCCGTGTGTCCGACCTGCGGCACGCATCTGGCGGCGGCGCTGCTGGCTTGCCCGTCCTGTGGGCGGCTTGTCCATGGCGATGCCCTGGCGAAGCTCGCCGCCAGCGCCGAGGCCGCAACGGCGTGCGGGGATATCTCCGCAGCCCTGTCGTCTTGGCGAGAGGCCCTGGCGTTGCTTCCGCCTGGCTCGCGTCAACACCAGGTCATCACCGAGAAAGTCACGGCACTAAGTGAACGCCTCGGCCCCATGCCTGCGACAGCGACGCCCGTAGCGGTTGCGGCCGACGAGGCCGCGGCCAGTGGCGATCATTCGTCCGGCGCAAAGAAAAGCCTCGGGGCCGTCGGTGCGCTGCTGTTTCTTCTGTGGAAGTTCAAGTTCGTCCTGACCTTCCTTCTCACCAAGGGCAAGATTTTGCTGCTGGGCCTGACGAAGGCGAAGACCGTCCTCTCGATGGTGCTGTTTCTCGGGGTCTATTGGACCGCGTTCGGCTGGAAGTTCGCCCTCGGCATCGTCATCTCGATCTACATCCACGAGATGGGCCACGTCGCGATGCTCCGACACTATGGGGTCAAGGCGAGTGCGCCCATGTTCATCCCCGGCATCGGCGCAGTCATTCGTTTGAAGCAAGCCCTGCCCGACGTCATCGCCGACGCGCGTACGGGCTTGGCCGGGCCCACGTGGGGGTTGGGGGCGGCGGTCGGTGCCTATCTGGTCTTCCTCGCGACGGGCTGGAAGAGCTGGGCGGCGATCGCCCAGGTGGGCGCGTGGATCAACCTGTTCAATCTCATTCCCGTCTGGCAACTGGACGGTGGCCGGGGCTTCTGCTCACTCACACGCCGCCAGCGATGGCAGGCCGTCGCGGCCGTCGGCATCGCCTGGTTCTTCACCGCCCAGGGGATGCTCCTGATCGTGCTGATCGCCGGGGCAATCAAGGCCACCACGGGCCAGGCAGCCGAGAAGCCTGATCGCATGGGGCTGCTGCAATACGTCCTGCTCATCGCCGCCCTGTCGGCCATGACCCAGATCAACGTCGGTCTGGGCGAGTTGGGGATCTAGAGCATCGCCACACACCAATCTGCGGGTTGACGGGGCTCCGACGTTCCTGTGGCACCGGCGTCCCGCCGGTGGAACCACAGGCGGGACGCCTGTGCCACAAGCTCATCGAGCGATGAACCCGCAGAAGCAACTGTGGCGATGCACTAGAGCAATTCAGGCTTGAGAAGGCATGTGCCACAAGCACCGGTCAGAGCCGCGACCGTAGGGGAGCGATCATCGCACAACACTGAGGGCCGTGGCAATCGGGCGGGCAGCGCTGCCTTGCGGTCGCGGCGCTGATCGGCGCGGCCGATTGCGACCGATGGAAGACGCCACCGCGGGTCCATCAATGCGGCGGCAGAGAACTGGCCTCCCCGCCGCAGTGAGCCGTCGCCGGCGCGGAATCCTCCGACCGCAGGTGTGCCCCCATCCGCAGTGAACCGTGCCAGCGGCGTCTCGCCGAGACCCGATCCGGCCCGAGGATCGGCTTATCGGGCGGACCCCGCTCCCTCGGAACCGACCGAGCGGCGCGTAATCCGGCCCCACATCCACTCAATCCGCCGCAGCCGGGGCGTGACGGTTGTGCCCCACCCAAGCCCGTTCGACCGCCGGTACGTGGCACAGCAATTGCAGACTCCCCCCAAGTTCGTAACGCCGGATCGTCCGCCAAGATCGGACAACCGCCACGAGAAGTCTCACACCGACCCAACTATCGAGAGGGAACCGAATGTTCCGAATCCTTGACGCCAAGCAGTTGGCCTCTGATGTGAAGTGGTTCAAGATCGATGCGCCGCTGGTCGCTCGAAACCGCCTGCCGGGTCAGTTCGTGATCATCCGGCTGGGCGAGACCGGCGAGCGCGTCCCGCTGACGATCGCCGACTCCAATGCCGAGGCCGGCACGATCGAACTCATCGTCAAGGCCATCGGCGCCACGACGCTCGCCCTCTGCGAGAAGAACACCGGCGACATGATCGACGACGTCATGGGCCCGCTGGGCATGCCGACGGAGATCGAAAACGTCGGCCATGCCGTTCTGGTCGGCGGAGGCGTGGGCACGGCGGTCATCTATCCATTGGCCAGCGCCCTTCGCGAGATCGGCAACTACGTCTCGTCCATCACCGGCGGGCGCACGAAGGATCTCGTCGTTCTCGAAGACGAACTCGCCAAGGTCTCCGATATCGTCCACACCTGCACGGACGACGGGAGCCACGGCTTCAAGGGCAATGTCGCCCAGAAGCTGGAGCAGCTCATGGCCGACAAAGAGCGCCCCATCGGCTCGGTCTTTGCCGCCGGCCCGGTCCCGATGATGCGGGCCATCGCCGAACTGACGCGGCCCGCCAAGATCAAGACGATCGTTTCTCTCAACCCGATCATGGTCGACGGCACGGGCATGTGCGGCGGCTGCCGCGTATCCGTCGGCGACGAGTCCAAGTTCGCCTGTGTCGATGGCCCCGAGTTTGACGGCCATCTGGTCAACTTCGATGAACTCGCCGACCGGCTGACGGCCTATCGCGGCCAGGAACGCCGCGCTCTGGAACAGTTTGAACAGAAGAAACAGTGCCGAGCCGAGGCGAAACTTCAAGCCGCCCAGGCCGACGGGAGGATCAGCTAAATGCCCGGTCTAACGCCCAAAGAACGAATGAAGATCCCTCGGCAGCAGATGCCCGAACGCGATGCCTGCGAGCGAAACCAGGACTTCGTCGAAGTCAACATCGGCTTCGCGGCTGAGCCCGCCAAGGCGGAGGCCGAGCGCTGCCTCCGGTGCAAGGATGCCAAGTGCGGCGGGGGCTGCCCCGTGGGGATCAACATCCCGGAGTTTCTCGAGTTCGTCGCCAACGACGACATGAGGGGCGCGGCGATCAGCCTGCTCTCGGCCAACTCGCTGCCCGGCATCACCGGCCGCGTCTGTCCGCAGGAAGAGCAGTGCGAAATCGTCTGCATTCGCGGCAAGGGCAAGGGCGAGCCCGTGGCCATCGGCCACATGGAGCGCTTCGTCGCCGACTGGGCCCGCGAGAACCTGGATATGAAGGTGCTGCTCGCCGAGCCGTCGGGCTTCAAGGTCGCGGTCGTCGGATCGGGCCCTGCCGGGCTCACCGCCGCCGGCGAACTGGCGAAGAAGGGCCACGACGTCACGATCTTCGAGGCGCTGCATCGCACGGGCGGCGTGCTGTCCTACGGCATCCCCGAGTTCCGCCTGCCCAATGCGATCATCGATTCGGAGGTGGATCGCCTCCGCGAGATGGGCGTTAAGATTATTACCAACGTCGTCATCGGCCGCACGTTCACGGTCGGCGACCTCATGTCCACCGAGGGTTTCGACGCCGTCTTTATCGCCAACGGTGCCGGCCTGCCGATCTTCCTGAACATCCCCGGCGAAAGCCTCAAGGGTGTCTACTCCGCCAACGAGTATCTGACGCGCGTCAATCTGATGCAGGCCTACGAGTTTCCGAAGTCCGACACGCCTGTCATCATGGGCAACCGCGTCGTCGTCCTCGGCGGCGGCAACGTCGCGATGGACAGCGTCCGCACGGCCAAACGGCTCGGCGCAGACGACGCGATTCTCGTCTATCGCCGAGGCCGCAGCGAGATGCCCGCCCGCGATGAGGAGATTCACCACGCTGAAGAGGAGCAGATCGCCTTCGAGTTCCTGACCGCTCCGTTGCGTATCGTCGGCACGGATGATGGCTGGGTCAAAGGCCTCGAGTGCATCCGAATGGAACTCGGCGAGCCCGACGACTCCGGTCGCCGTCGTCCCGTTCCGATCGAGGGCTCCGAGTTCATCATCGACTGCGACTTGGTCATCGAGGCCATCGGCACGCGCGCCAATCCGCTTCTGACGGCGACGACGCCGGGGCTGAAGGTGAACAAGTGGGGATACATCGAGACCGACGAGGCGGGTGCCACGAGTTTGCCGGGCGTCTATGCCGGCGGCGACATCCGCCGCGGCGCCGCCACGGTCATCCTCGCGATGGGCGACGGCAAAGACGCCGGAGCCGCGATGGACCAGTACCTGCGCTCGAAGACGGCCGCTGCCGTTTAGCCTCGCCTCAACCTGGAATCGCGACTCAAGCCGTGGGTGGCCCGCCTCCTCTGGAGGTGGGGGAGTCGATGATCGAGTCCTCGTGCGTGTTCATCATCGGCTCCCCCATGTCCAAAGGACATGGGCCACCCGACATGCTTCATCCGTGGAACTGCGGTTGGGCAAACGCCAGCCGCTTTGCCATCACGGCCATCGCCTCCTCGCCGCTGTCCACGAGAACGGCGCTGCGACCCTGCCGAATCGCGGCCTCTCCCAGCGTTCCACTACCGGCGAGGAAGTCCAACACGCGATCGCCCGGTGCGATGTGAACGCAGATGATTCGGTTGATGATGACGCGCGGCATCGGCGGTCGATAACCTGTCCTCTCTGTGACTCTCTATTCTATGATACTGATCCCTT